>CAZXPB010000013.1:0-24167 GCA_964642585.1 uncultured Candidatus Saccharibacteria bacterium | reverse complement strand
CAATCACTGCGACAAGCGCTATTTTCAAGGTTTTCACATCGTTCATATTTTGTATGAATTAATAATTTGTACCTTCATTATAACGATTCTTGCCAGATGTCTTGTGGATAATTAAACCCTGACCAGTCCTAGCCAAATCGCCTTACCATCTACCACTGCTTGAGTCTCAAAATCTGCTTCAACTTCTAAGCTGGTTTTAACTTGGTTTACAAAAGTCTTTTTACGATCTAATAGAGAGACTAAAGTTTCACCCAAAGCTTCATCTGTTGAGGTGTAGTACAAATCTACTAACTCCCCGACTTTCAAACCACTTTTCTTGCGTAAGTCTTGGACTTGTCTTTCTAATTCACGAGCTGTTCCTTCACGCAGCAATTCTTCATCTGGCACAATATCCAAAGACACTAAGTCGTTCATAGACACCCAACCATTGCGTGAAATAATTTCACTGACCTGCGAAACTTTTTTAACATTCAACTCATCGGCTAAAATTTGTTCAAGTTCTTTATCTAAATCGCCCACATACTGAATTTCAGCTAACGGTTGACGCACCTTTAAATTGTTTTCTTTGCGGATACGCAGTGCCATCTCTACAAAATTTCCAAGAGCCACCATATCTGCTTCTAACTTGTCATTGCCAGTACGCACTTCTGACCATTTTTCTAAGTGAACAGAAATTTTACCAGTTAAATCTTTAAAAATATGTTCGGATAGAAAAGGCATAAATGGCGCAAGAAGTTTAGATGTTTCCACCAACACAAAACCCAACACATCTAAAGTTTCTTTAGCCTGTGCGTCCCCACCTTTAATGCGGTCCCGGCTTCTGCGCACAAACCATGTTGAAAGTTCGGTCACAAAATCTTGAATCGCACGACCAGCAAGTGGTGTGTTGTAGTTTTCTAAAGCAGTAGTAACTGTGCTGTGGGTGGCAGCCAAACGAGACAACACCCATTTGTCTAAAATGTGACTTGCCTGTGGCGCTTGACCACTAGCAATCTCTGCACTTACCACACCCTTTGCATACATGCGGTAGAAAGTAAGTACATTCCATAAAATCATGGACAACTTGCGGTTTACTTCAGTCACACCTTTTTCAGAAAAATTTAAATCTTCACCGTTAATGACAGGGCTTGAAAGCAAATAAAAGCGAAGTGCATCTGCTCCGTACTGAGAGATGGTATCCATCGGGTCAGTATAATTCTGCTTGGACTTGGACATTTTACTGCCATCTTCAGCCAAAATTGTGCCAGTGGTCATCACATTTTTAAATGGCGCTTTACCAAATAGCATTATAGAAAGCACATGCATTACATAGAACCACGCGCGAGTTTGTGGAATATATTCCACCACGAAATCAGACGGGAAACGCTTCTCAAATAATTCCTGGTTTTCAAATGGTGCGTGCAGTTCAGCAAATGGCATTGAGCCAGACTCAACCCAACAATCTACCACTTCTGGAATACGAGTCATTGTGCTTTCTAATCCAACCTCTGCACACTTATCACACTTTAGTTTTACATTATCAATATAAGGACGATGTAAATCTAGCGCATTTAAATTTGCAGGATCGTAATTTGGATAGACTTCAGCAAAGTTTGTAGACTTTGTTTTCAAATCTTCTACTGAACCAATACAAACTACATTAGCACATTCTTTTTTATCACACTTCCAAAACGGCAACGCTGTTGCCCAATAACGGTTGCGGGTGATATTCCAATCCGGCGCACTTTCAATTCCCTTTTGGAAACGACCATGCTTTAAATGATCTGGGTACCAGTTAATATTTTCGTTTAATTCCAGTAGCTGTGGTTTAATTTTCTGAATATTGATGAACCACGCTGGCAGTGCTGAATAGAACAAAGGCGTGCCACAACGATGACAATGTGGGTAGCTATGAGTAAAGCTATGAATTTTGTAAACTAGATTTTTCGCTGTCAGTTCTGCTAAAACAATTGGATCTGCTTCTTTAAAGAACTTGCCGCGCAAACTTTCTGGTGCAGTGTCTAAAAACTCACCTTTTTGATCTAGCATATGCACGCGAGGAAGATTACGACGCTTTGCCGCTTCGTAGTCCACTTCTCCATACATCGCTGCGTTATGGACAATACCAGTCCCATCTTCAACAGTGACAAAATCTTCAATATAAATTTTGTGTGCAGTAGCATCTGGGTTTGGAATGACAGAGTCGTACAACGGTTCGTAAGTAAGGCCATCAAGCGACCGTGCGGAAATTTCCATTTTGGTTTCGATCTCCCCTTTTTCTACATCTAGCACCTCAAGGCGATCTTTTGCCAAGATGTAGTTCTCACCGTTTTGAGAAACAAGGACATAGGTAATGTCTGGGCCAATGTTTAACGCAGTGTTGCCAGGCAGAGTCCAAGGAGTGGTAGTCCAAGCCAATGCGTAAGTTTTTTCATCTGTAATAAAATCGACGATGCGTTGTTTTGGAGTTAAGCGGAATTTAGCAAACACGGAATTCTCGGTGACATCTTTGTAGGAGTTATCCATTGCCACTTCAAAATTACTCACAGGAGTTTCACAGCGACTACAGTACATTAAAACTTTATTGTCTTCGTAGATTAATCCCTTTTCCCAAACTTGCTTTAATCCCCACCACACACTTTCCATGAAAGTAGTGTCCATGGTCTTGTAAGAATCATCAAACTCAGTCCATCGCGCGATGCGTTCGATGGTTGCTTTCCAATCACTTACATAGGTCAAAACATTTTCGCGACAAGCAGCGTTAAACTTTTCAACGCCAATTTCTTCAATTTGTTTTTTCCCAGAGATCCCAAGTTTTTGCTCAACGATGTTTTCAATCGGTAGACCATGACAATCCCAACCCCAACGACGGCGCACAAATTTACCGCGCATAGTTTGAAAACGTGGGATAGCATCTTTAATTACTGTGGGTAGCAGGCTGCCGTAGTGTGGCGTGCCTGTAGCAAATGGAGGGCCATCGTAAAAAATAAAGCTGTCTCCATCTTTAGTTTGTTCAAGAGATTTTTCAAAAATTTGGTTTTCTTTCCAGAAATCTAAAATACCAAGTTCTACTTGGTTAAAATCTGGCGCATTGCTTACAAATTTTGGTTCGGTTGTATGTTTATCAGACATAATTTTCTATTTAAGGTTTAAATTTGAGTGGTTACATTTCCTCCAGCGCTTCTATTCCTAGTAAGTTCAATCCGTTTTTCAAGACTTGGGCTGTGGCTTGAATAAGATTCAATCTAAAATCACGAACTTGAGAATTTTCTTCTTTTAGAATTGGCATCTCTTCATAGAATGCGTTGAAGTTTTGTGCTAACTCAAACAAGTAATTACTGAGTAGGTTAGGAGTATAGTCAGCGACAACTTGTTCAATCGATTCAGTAAATTTAAATAATTTTTTCATTACTGCCATTTCGGTTTCAGAAAAAATGGTATCGCTTACTAAATCTTTCAGGTCTAATGCAGAAGTGGTGGCGCTTTCAATTCCACCTTTTCGCAAGATCCCATTAATTCTCGCGTGAGTGTATTGCAAGTACGGGCCGGTATTACCTTCAAAACTTAACGCTTTGTCCCAGGTAAACACAATTTCAGTTGAGCGGTTGTGGGAAAGGTCAAAGTACTTAATCGCAGCTAGGGCAACTTGCTTCGCTACAGTTTCTTTGTCTTCCAATTCTGGATTCTTTTCTTGGATAATCGCAAGTGCCTGTTTTTCTGCTTCAGAAATTAAATTATCTAGTGAAATAGTTGTGCCTTTACGAGTTGAGATTGCACCTTCAGGAAGCGACATAAATCCGAACTCTATGTGCGCGCTATCGGTTTCTGCAGGGAAACCAGCTAATTCCAGCACTCTAAACAACTGACGGAAGTGATGTGACTGACGAACATCTACTATATATAGATTACGGTAAAAGTCTAGAGTTTCTTTTCTGTAAATGTAAGTGGCAAAATCTCTCAAGTGATAGGTAGATGCGCCATCGCTCTTTACCAAAATACAACGACCCAACGCGTCTCCTTCAAGATCAACATACTTTTCACCTGTCTCCCCAACTTTTACTAAACCTTTGCTTTCAAAATCGGCAAAGACAGCTGGCATCTTGTCTTCGTAAAAACTTTCGCCAAGATTTTCATCGAACGGTTGAATCTTTAAAATTTCACGATAGTGTTCAAAGTCTACTAAAGACACATCAACAAACCACTGCCACAACTCTCTGTTTTCTGCATCCCCACTTTCTAATTTTTGGAATTCTGCTTTACCAAGGTCGCGCAGTTCAGGCTTTGCATCTATTTGTGCAGACATATCTACATAGAGTTTGTTTAATTCAATGACGGGATCTTTTTCAATCTGAGCTTTTGTACCGCCGTTAGCAATAAATTGTTTGTATGCGTAGAGTAAAATTCCAAATTGCACACCCCAATCGCCAATGTGCGTGTCAGTAAGTGTTTCGTAACCAACAAATTTTAAAATTCTCACTAAACTATCGCCAATTACAGCAGAACGCAAGTGACCAACATGTGGTGGTTTAGCAATATTGTTTTGGAAATATTCAATAATTATTTTTTTACCTTCGCCAACTGTGCTTTGTCCGTAATTTTCTTGGGCTTCTAAAATATTTTGTAAATTTTTAACCAGTTCATTTTTTGAGAGAGTGAAATTGATGAACCCGGATACTGCCTCGACTTTTTCAAAAGTGTTCTGTTTGTCTAATTCTGAAATCTTTTGCGCAAGAAGTTCTGCAAACTTGACTGGGTTTTCTGCAGGAGCAGTGTGGAATTTTTTAAATATCACCATCGCAGCATTGCTAGCGTAATCCCCGAAGCCAGACTTTGGCGTAGAAACGTCAAAAACACCAGAACCTAAAACGGCTCCGGCTTCATCGGGGGCAAAATCTGTAATAACTTGCCCAATTAAGCTAGAAATATATGCTTTCATTGGCTTAATTATAGCATAATTTAGTAGTTTTGCGAGATGCTAATACCTGAAGTTTTTATCTGGATTTCGGTTTTTCTTAATCAGGACTTTATTGCTTTTATGTAAATATTAGTTTACGTGGGGCGGGGCACGGTTGCCAAAACGACATTGACATTCGTTCGAAGCGGGTTCAATTCCCGTCCGCTCCACCACCTTGCAAAAGGATCATGTGTATTGTATGATGTACACGTCAATGTCGTTTCTGAAGCCAACCGTGGCTCGAATATAAAGTCGCCCTACGGGCGGCTTTTGCTTTCCATTTCTTTAATCTATAATAACATTATGACATCCCTCGCATTCAACAAACGAGCCAAGTTCGATTATGACATCAAAGACACATTTGATGCTGGTTTAGTTTTGTCTGGTGCAGAGGTTAAAGCAGTAAAAGAAGGAAATACCTCCCTTGCTGGAGCATATGTAAAAGTAACCGATTCAGGCGCAACTCTGGTAGGCGCGCACATTGGACCATACAAATATGCCAAACAAGATGACTACAATCCAACTCACGACCGCGCGCTTCTTTTAAATAAATCTGAACTTGCCCAAATGATTGGCAAAGAAAAAGGGCTAACAGTTGTGCCAATGGAAATTTATGTTGCGCACCGAGGTTTAGTGAAAGTGAAAATTGGAATCGGTCGCGGCCGAAAGAAACAAGACAAACGCGAGTACATAAAAACTCGTGACTCTGCCAAAGAAATACGCAACAGCACTGATCGCTAATTCTATGGAAGAAGAAACAAAAACAGAAAAAATTTTACCAGGCACTAGTGCCATATCAAAAGGATTTCGTCGCGACGTAATCTATTTTGTTACTATCATAATTTTAGCGGCGCTTTGCGGGCAATTTTGGTATTCATACCACTACCAACCAAAAGCCAGTCGCGACATTACAGTATTTTACAACCAAGACAAACAGGCTAATGTTGAAATTACCAGAACCATTCAAGATGCTGACCAATTTGTATACTTCGCCATTTACACTTTTACGCGCGAAGATATTCGCGATGCGCTTCTTGCTGCTAAATATAAGGGTCTAGATGTTAGAGGTCTAGTAGATAAAAGACAATCTGGAAGTATTGAATCGCAAAAAGCTATAGTAAAATCTTTAGAAGCAGCTGGCATTCCTTTGGCCTACAACGATCACAACTATATTATGCACCTTAAAACTGTCGTGACAGACAAAGCCTATGTCTCTGGTTCTTACAACTGGACAGCGGCGGCAACGAACTTAAATGATGAGATAATTGAGATTGGAAAAGATGAGGATGTGCGCAAACAGTACGAGCAAATTATCAAATCTATCATTGAAAAATACTCACAACTAAATTAAGACTAAAGATATCAACATTATTTAACTCTGTTAATGCTATACTAAATGTATGGAAACATTAACATTAGTAGATATTTTCTTCTTAATCACTGGATCTGCGGTAATTATTATTTCAATCCTTCTTGCAATTGGTTTGATTTATATAATTATGTTTGTTCGAACTGTTAAAAAAGTAGCTCGGACTGCTCAAGTGGCATCTGAAGGAATTTCTGAAGATATAGTAGCTCTTCGCAAAAACATAAAAGAGAGAGGGCTAAGTTTAAGTTCAATCGTAAACTTTGCTGCAGGACTTGCTAAAAGAAAAATTACTCGAAAAAAATAATTAAGAAAGGAAGCTATGAAAAAAAATACACACTCTAAAAGAAATAAGGCTATCGCAGTTGGTGCTAGTCTTGCAGCCGTTGCAGCTGCTGCGGCAAGCGTATACATGCTAACAGGGAAAAATGCAAAGAATCGTAAAAAAGTCGTAAAATGGGCTGGTGATTTAGAAAAAGACGTTGTAAAAGAATTGAACAAAGCTGGTAAAGCAAGTAAAGCCACTTACACAAAGATTGTTGATTCCGTTTCTGAAAACTACAAAGGTTTAAAAGATGTTAGCAGTCAAGACTTAGCGATTGTAGCAAACGAGCTAAAATCCAGTTGGGATGTAATTAACGCAGAACTTCAGAATGCAAAAAGAGTAGTTAAGAAAGTTGTGCCAAAAGCTGCTAAAACGATAGTGAAAAAAGTTTCAAAAGTAACAAGTAAAAAAGTTACACCAAAAAAGGTAGTGAAACCTGCGAAAAAGGTTTCAAAGAAACCAATTAAAAAGACAGCCAAGAAGACTGTCAAAAAAGCTGCGAAACGAAAGCGTTAGGCTTTCCCACCACTCCCCGACCTCCGGGGAGTTTTTAGTTATTGGGCCAACTAACTGAACGGACTTTGCCAGAACAAATTGTTTGAGCAATTTCCAAGTCAGTAGTTTCAAAATTCTCACCATCTGTGTAAACCACTGACTGGATGTGATTATGGATTAACTGATGTGGCAGAGTTTCCACCTCCTGCTTTGTAGTTACAGGAACACTGGCACTCTGATTTGATTTCTTCTCTTTTGCCATATAGTCCTCCTTCAAAATTTATTATAACATTTTTATCTAAAGACTTACTTAATTATAGAGTGCTAGATTGACAAAACCTAAATTTTTCCCTATAATTGCTTTACTCAAATCTTGAGTGCAACCTATGGGGATGCCGGATTTTGACAGGACTTTAACATCGTTTTATATGCAAGATGAGCCCGCCCGCAAGCTCATTAATCTTACTGGCAAAACATATATGCAAATGCATACAATAAAGTTGTTGCAGCATTTAAAAATGCTGATTTGCAACTTGCTTTCGCTTAATATTTAGGTGAACGCCCAGCACTCCCCTCTACTCCTAGGTGAGGTTCGTTGGTTAATTTAGAGTTATAGTTGCATTGGCTGACATACTTAATGCAATTGAATATCGTATGTCACCCGAAAGTTTAGTTGTTCGTTGTTAGGCTTTCGGTATTTTAACGAACTAATCTTGTGAACAATGAAGCGTTGAACAGGTTTTGGACGCGGGTTTAACTCCCGCCATCTCCACCAAATGAAAAAAGTTTAAACCTTTCGTATAGAAAATACCTGCAAATAGTGCAGGTATTTTTGTTTGCCAAAATTAAAATTCTTTGGGATAGATGACGGGATGATAATACCATTCTCCTTTATTCAAGTATCACTAATAAGTAACTAAAAACCACCGTTGATCGGTGGTTTTTATATGTCAGCAACCAAAACCCATTACTCTGATTTAACACTGATACGCTTTGGTTGTGTTTCTGGCACCTTATTGAACTTAATTGTCATCATACCGTTTTTGCATGATGCTTCCGGTTCCGCATTTTCATCTACATTACCAGGTACAGCTACTCGATAAGAAAATGCACTAGAAGCTTGGCGGTAGAACTTGCGGTTTTTATCTTCTTCTTTATGCTCTTGATTACCGCGAACCCATAGCACGCCTTTGTCGTAAGTCACCTCTATCTTGTCTGGATCAATTCCAGGGACTGCAGCTTCGACATAAACCTGTTTGTCATCCTCAGAAACAGTTAGGCCTGAGGAAGGCATAAATGAACGCCAGTCTTCATCATCAAAAATTGAAGGAAGACGAGATGGCAAGTCCAAAAATGAACGAGGAATTAAATCTAATGACATAAAGTCTCCTTTCTTTGATTAATTATCTCTATTAGCACTCTACACCTAAGAGTGCTAATTTGTCAAGTGAGCCATTTCTGTCCATAGGAAGAAACAATGTTTGACGATTGATTCAAAAATCAAAGAATGAATCTCATTTTCCAACGCCAGTAAAGTTTTCCAATTTGGTCAATCTGCTCCACCAAAAAGAAAAAATTTAAACTAATTATACTAAAACACCTCGGTGTGATAAGGTTTTTTAGTTTGCCAATTTAAACTACTATTGACAAATGCCACTCTGTGCGGTACATTTTTATATCCATCATTGGATAGGAGGATTGAAATGATCAGAATCGAAATAACATCGGAGCACATGAAGCATATTGTTCCTGTCGAAGATTGGAGATGGGAGGAGGAGAAATTAAATCCACCACCCTGGTGCTCATACAGCATGTACGATCGACTAGTTGCTTTGAATGGATGTAGTCCAGTTACTAATCTACGCAGAGCACACCATCAACTTAAAGATTTTTTATCCTTAGCTGTAAAAACAGCGAAAAGGAAAAAAACTCCTCTCAGTGAAGTTGAGATTATATCATCTCAACTTCTTGACTTCTCTGCTTGGGGTGGCTATATAGGAGCCCCTTGGGACGCCGACTGTAACTGGGATAAGCTTATGGAGTGGTTTGAAAAAAAGTACGGCAAGGACTTCGTTGTTACAGTCGATACTAGTAGCTTTTCCGAAGAAAATAAAAAATCTTACCAAATCTCCATCAACTTCTCGAAAAAGACAAGAAATACAAGTCACAGTATTACGTGTTAATTTAATCACTGATACAAAGCCCGTTACTCCCTACAAAGTACCGGGCTTTTTTTTGCATAATCACCTTCCCAAAAGGGTTCAATTTTCCCTGGGTAATAATAGTGTTCGTGAATATTCAATTGTAAAATAATCATATTTTGACTAGTTTCTTAAGTCAAATAGTTTGGTGGAATCGGTTGAGATACTTATCACACTCTGACTCAGTACTTTAGACTAAGTAGTCCGTCGCTAAAAAACCAATGAAATGAGATAAAAATCACTCTGGACAAAATAATCTAGATGTGGTATACTTTAAAAGTTAAATTTATAAAGAGAAAAATCGTCGAGCTTCAACAAAAATTTAAATTTATTTTACTAACTAAATTATAATACTATGAATGGTGTAGTTAAAAAGAAAACTGACAAGGGTTTTGGATTCATCACTCCTGAAGGTTCTGATAAAGATCTATTCTTCCATAGCAATTCTCTTGTAGGCGTATCATTTGATGATATCCAAGAAGGTGACAACGTTACTTTCGAACAAGAAGATTCAGCTAAGGGACCAAACGCAGTGAACGTACAACGCGTATAATCTTTTAAAAAAACCGCCCCGGCTTCGGCCATGGCGGTTTTTTTATTTAACAGATTTTTGCTGTGATTAAATGATCATAGAAATTATTGCCGCACACCCAGCAATAGTCATGAGTATTACCACTCCCCAACCAATCCAAGTAGTTAATTTCTTATTGGTCCAATGTCCCATCACTTTTCTATCACTAGAAATTTTTACTACGAAGAACAAAATTACCGGAGCGATTAATCCATTTAGAACGGCTGAGTAAATCAAAGCCTTGATTGGATCAAGGCCTACGAAGTTCATTAAGAGACCCAGGCCCATTGCAATAATGATCACACCGTAGAATCCGTGGGCATCACCTAGCTTTCGGTATAGACCAGACTTCCAGTTGAATGTCTCAGACAGCGCGTAAGCGGCGCTTCCTGCTAAAACTGGCACAGCTAACATACCTGTGCCAATTATTCCTAAGGCAAACAAGACATAAGCTTGTTGTCCGGCAATAGGACGTAACGCCAAAGCAGCATCTTCTGCTGTTGCAACCATAATTCCGGCTGGAAACAAAGTAGCAGCACAAGTTACAATAATGAAAAACATAACTGCATTTGAAAGAAACATCCCCAACCAAACATCTGTACGCATTTTGCGAACTGCTTTACCAGTAAGCTCGTGGAAACGACTTCTAGCATGGCCAGCCTTTCCTTGTGTAGCCAAATGTCTATCTTCTACTTCTTGTGAAGTCTGCCAGAAAAACAAATAAGGAGAAATTGTTGTACCTAAAATCGCGCAAATTAAGAGGAGAGACTCTTTCGTAAAATGCATATTAGGAACAATTGTTTTATGCAAAATATCTCCCCAATCTAAATTGGGAATAACGAATGCAGTAGCAACGTAGAGAAGTAAAACAAAGGAAAGATATTTTAAATAGCGAGCGTAACGTGAGTAGCTAATGAAAATCTGGAGAGCTAAACTGATGACGGTAAAGGCAAGAATAGCTACAATAAAAGGAGTAGAGGGAGAGATTAGTTGCAAGGCTTTAGACATTGCCCCTAAATCAGCTCCTAAGTTAAAAGTGTTTGCAAAAAACAATAACGCGGTTAAACCGTATAGAACTTTCTTTGGATAGGCTTCGCGGATATTGCGAGCAAGTCCTTTTCCAGTCGCCATTCCAATACGCGCGCACATTTCTTGAACTACTGCCATCAGTGGAAAAGTGAATAGCGCTAGCCAGACTAACTGAAAACCAAATTGCGCTCCAGTTTGTGAGTAAGTAGCAATTCCAGAAGGATCGTCATCGGAGGCTCCAGTTGTGAGACCAGGTCCAAGGGAGTGCCAATAATTTTCTGCTCTACGAAGTGGTTGTTTACTAAATACTGCCCTACTTGCAGATTTGCTTTCAATGATTGCTTTATCTAGAGCCCTTGCTGGTGCCTCAGCAATTTCCGAGACTATTTCTTCAGTTGTCATTTTGGGTTTTGGTTTCAATTATAGTTTTTGAGGAAAATTGTTTGCGAGCAGGCAGTCAGCAAACGCCGCTTGCATCAGCATGGGCCAGCACTCTGGCTAATGCGAATCTCGCAAGCAAAGAGCTGTCTGAGCGTAAATATTTTCCCAATCAATACCATAATTCTATGTCAAAATCCCCCTTTTGACAAATCCTGCAAGAAAAGTTATAATTAAGCCTGAAATGCAAACATCTCGAGTAAACCACCAAATTACAGCCCCTGAAGTTCGACTCGTCAATGATGAGGGCGAACAACTAGGAATTTACACGCTTTCCGAAGCGCTTAAATTAGCTGACGAACATGGGCTAGATTTAGTGGAAATCTCGCCTCAAGCTAAACCGCCAGTGGTTAAACTAATATCATACGATAAGTTTAAATACCAGCAAAAGAAGCTTGAGCAGTTGCAAAAGAAGAAAGTGAAGAAAGTGGAAGTGAAAACTGTCCGCCTTTCTACTAAAATCGCTACTCATGACATTTTGACTAAGGCCCGCCAAGCCGATGGTTTCATTACTGACGGTGACTGGGTAAAAGTCGAACTAAGAATGCGTGGACGTGAACAAGCTTTCATCAATGTAGCTGAGAAACAGATTGAGAGCTTTCGAGCTGCTTTAACCGTCCCCTATCGAGTTGAAGTGGAAGCAAAAAAAATGGGCAATACGCTAACTCTCACAATAGCGCCCGCAAGTAAATAATTTTAAATAATAGATAAAGATATGCCGAAAGCAAAAACTCACCAAGGAGCAAACAAACGATTGCGCAAAACTGCCTCTGGCAAATTGATGCAACGCTCTGCTGGTCAAGGTCACTTTAACTCTCGTGAAAGTGGTAAAACTACAAAGAACAAGCGTCGCGATACTCAAATGAGTTCCGCGAATAACAATTTGAAGAAAATCCTTCCTCATAATTAATCTCGAAATTCCAAGAAATATATGACAAGAATTAAACGTGGTGTTGCTGCAAGCAAACGCCGTAAAAATTTACTGAAGCGAGCAAAAGGTTTTGATAACCGTCGCTCTACCAACTTCCGCCAAGCTCGTGAAGCTTTGCTAAAAGCTGAAAGCTACGCTTATCGTGACCGTCGCAACAAAAAACGTGACCAACGCGCCCTATGGTTGGTTCGCCTTGGAGCAGCTCTCCGCGACAGCGGTACCACTTGGAGCAAGTTTGCTAACAAACTTAAAGTACAAGGCATCGAACTAAACCGTAAAATGCTTTCTGAAATGGCCATTAAAGCCCCTGAAAGTTTTGACAAGATAGTTGCCGAAATCGCTAAATAAATCTACATTATAAAAGCTCCCTCGTAAGAGGGAGCTTTTAATTTTCTATTTTTTGAGTTAACTATTTCTTTGGAGCTGGAGTAGTTGCAGCTGGAGCTTGTTGTGTTGTGTCAGCTGGAGCTTGTTGTGTTGTGTCAGCTGGCTTTGGTGGATTCTTTTGGTATTCACGAATAGCCTTCATTACACGACCATCTTCTTTAATGTCTTCGTAGAACAAAACTTGATCACGGTTGATCTTCATTTCGTCTACTGGACCATGAAGTTCTTCACCTAGCTTAACCAATGACAACTGTTGTTGTTGTTGAGCTTGTTGTTGGTTGAGTTGAGAACCATCTGGTGTAGGAGGTGTTGTAACTTGAAGATAATATATATCTTTCAAAGTTGCGTATGAGGCTGTCATACCAGACAATTTACCGAAGTAAACTTGACCGTTTGATAGGAATACCGCTTGGTATCCTGAAGAAGCTTGTTGTTCTGTAGAGCCTTTGTCCATGGACTTAGCAGGGAACAACCGATCGCGGAACAAAACACCACCAATTACGAATACTAGTAGAATTACCGCAAGGATTACCCATGGCAATGCACTAGAACCGCTTGGACGAGGCATCATGTTATTGCTTTCGTCTAACATTATTTTATTTCCTTTCTTAATTTTTTATTATTTAGTGGAATGTAAATTTATTGTATCATATCTTGGTTTTGTTCTCCAGAGCTACCTGTGGGTAACATTTCACTGGTAGATTCTCCTGCAACAGTTGGTGTGTTGAAATTTTCAAACTGTGGTTGCGAATGATAATACAAGGTGCTGACTTCTGTATTACCTGAACCAACAAAACTTCCTGAGAAAATACCGACTGCAATATAAACTAACATTACCACGGCTGTTGTTGCAATTAACCAAGTTGAAAATGGGAAGGATTTTTTTGAACTAAACGTAACTTCTAATTGTGAAGTTTGAGGCTGAACTAAATTATAATTTTGTTGTACACTGGCATGATTACTACTCAAGTCAAAATTAGAGATAAACTGATTACGTAAACTGTCTGGTCTCCGTGCTGCCATGTTTTGTGCCGCTAAGATTTGGGTATGCTCTGTTACCTCTTGCATTAACTTTACAAGCATTTCACGAAGTTCGCCCACCTCTGACTGCAAGGTTTGAATACGCAAGTTCGTAACAACGTTCTGCACATTATTACTAGGTCGAGTTGGGATGTTTATAGTTTGAAGTGCAATTGGTAGTCCATCAACTTCACTGATTACCATACTCTTTAGAACTCTTGGTTGTGGAAATGAAAATGAGTTTTCGGTAACAGCTTGGTGGTACTGCAAGAATTCTTGATCTACATCGTTTTGGTTTTGATCAAGGTCTTGCTCTATTGGAGAAATTGTTTCTGCTTGGGACTGTGCTTCATTTAGTTTTTCAACAGCATCTTTTGAAGTAAACCAATGTCGGCCAATTTTCGATGCAGGTAATTTCCCAGCACGGCAAAGTTGCCCTAGATAATCTTGATGATACCCGGAAAGTTGCGCTGCGCGCGAAAGTGAAATTAAACTAGAGTTATTTTGAGTGTTTGTTTCAAACATTTTACTTTTTATATCCTTATATATTATATCATCTTTTTTCATAATCCCAATACTTTTTTCCCTTGACGGGAAATAAAAGTTAAGTGTATGATGAGATTACTAAACATAACCTCATGCCAAGACCACTATCTGAACTATCACGACACATTCTAGTCCAATTAAGCCATAATGGACCACTAATGCTGCATCAACTCTACGAGCTATGTCCAAAAGATGCTAGCAAGAAAAAGGTCTACGATACAGTCTTTCGTCTTACAGGCCAGGGTTTGGTAAACCTAAGTGCTGACAGATACTCTATTTCAGAAGATGGCGCGATATTAATCCACACCATAGATAAAAAAAGAGATAATGTTTGGAAGATAATCATTTTTGATATCCCTGAAACAAAACGCCAAGTACGCAATGTGCTTCGTTCCAAACTGCATTCTCTAGGATTTAAAAAATGGCAGAACAGCATTTGGATTTCCCCATACACTCTTGCCCCAGAAATTGAAGCAGAGTTAAATGAGTTGGCCAAACATTTCTTCATCCGTTTAATTAAAACGACTGAAATTAATGCCACAGATGATCTTGAACAAATGTTTATTGAATAAAACATTAGCCACATAAAATAAAAAAGGGTTCCAAGGGAGCCCTTTTTTTGTGATACTAGCAGGTAACTAGAAAAGCAAATTGATGGGATTGTAATCATCCCAAATTCTCAGGTTACTGAACCAGTTCCAAATTTTGATTGCCATAATGATTACCTCCGTTTAGAAGGCAATTATATCAGAAGTTTGAAGAAAGTTCAACTCTACCAATCAAGCGTTCCACCGGTTTGGTACTCAGTTACACGAGTCTCAAAAAAGTTCTTTTCTTTATTTAAGTCTACTGCCTCACTCATCCATGGGAACGGATTTTGTACATTAAACTGAGTTGGTAAACCGATACTCGCCAAGCGACGGTCTGCAACGAATTCAATGTATTGCTTAAACCCTTCAGCGTTCATCCCAAAAATTCCTTTCGGGAACACAGTTTGAGCAAAAGTGTATTCAAGTACAGTAGCCTCTTTTACAAGATCAATTACATGTTGCTGGAATTCTGGAGTCCATAGTTCTGGTTGTTCAACTTTAATTGTGTTAATTAAATTGATCCCGAAGTTTAAATGCTGTGATTCATCACGCATAATGTATTGAATTTGTTCAGCACTGCCAACCATTTTCTTTTGTCGTTGAAAACCAAACATTACCGCAAATGAACTGTAGAAGAAAATTCCTTCCATGATTAGAGAGAATACAACAATGTTTTCCAAAAACTTTTGGTCATTCTCAAAAGTCCCTGTTTTAAATTCTGGATTGAAAATTCCTTCATTGAAAGTCAAAATGAAAGAAGCTTTGTTATAGATTGATTCCACTTCTCGGTACATGTTGAAAATTTTACCTTCGTCAAGCGCTAAACTTTCGACAATGTATTGGTAAGAATGGGTATGGATAGCCTCTTCGTATGCTTGGCGCAATAAATACATGCGGCACTCTGGAGAGGTAATGTGTCTGTAAGCAGCTAGGACGATGTTGTTTGCAGCCATTGAATCTGCAGTTGTAAAAAATCCTAAGACAGTTTCAAAAGCACGACGCTCATCATCACTTAAGACTGTAGTAGACTTCCATTGTTCAATGTCTATTTGCATTGAAATCTCTGTTGGCAGCCAGTGATTAGCATTACCGACTAAGTATGCATCCCAAGCGAACTTGTGTTTCATTGGGTAAAGCTGAATTACATCGGCATCTGTTCCGTTGATGATGCGGCGGTCGTTAATATTTACTCTTTCATTGGTTTGTTTGATTGGCATACGATTAAATTTCTAACTGATTAATTATTGACAGGCTTCGCAGTCAGGATCATCAATTCGACAAAGCTTAAAATTGGATTGTTCAAGTGGTGCAGGGGTAACTTTGTAGACTGGCGCAACAGGTTCAGCAGCAGCAACTGGTTTTGGGATCGGCTCTGGAGTTGGCGCTGGTTCAGGAATTGGTTCAGGCATTGGCACTGGTTCTGGAGCGACGACTGGCGCGACTGTTGCAGTAGCAGTGATGCGATTATGTGTGTTTCCAAACTCAGCTACATTCACTGTAGACTTCTCAACTTGAGAAGCGGCCATTGTACGCAAGTAATAGGTGGTCTTAATCCCCATTTCCCAAGCGTAGATATAGATATCGTTGATCTCTTTTCCGCTCTTACCGCCATAGAAAATATTTAAACTTTGAGATTGATCAATCCATTTACCTCGGTACGCAGCGGCCTTAATTAACCACTTAGGATCAATTTCAAATACTTCTTTGTATTTGTCTTTTAATTCTTGCGGGATACCGTCAATAGCAGACACGCGACCGTCGTGGAATTTTAATTGCCCGACCATATCGTCGTTCCACATTCCAATTTTCTTCAAGTCCTCTACTAGGTATTGATTAATGATTACGAAATCACCAGAGATGTTTGCTTTTACATAGATGTTTTTATAAATCGGTTCAATTGATGGAATCGCTCCTGAGATGTTGGAAATTGTTGCAGTTGGAGCAATGGCCATGGTATTTGAATTGCGCATGCCGTACTCGGCTACAGCAGCTTTGACTGGTTCCCAATCTAGCCGACCAGTTCTGGAAACTGGAATTGCTTCTCCACGTTCTTGCTCTAAGAGAGCAATAGTATCTACAGGAAAAATACCACGGTCCCATTTGCTACCTCGGAAAGTTGAATACGCACCGCGTTCTTTTGCAAGCATCGCAGAACCGTAAATAGCGTAGTAGGAAACTGCTTCCATGCTGTAATCAGCAAACTCAACCATCTCTTCAGAATCAAAATTAATTCCCATTTGATAAAGGGCATCGTGGAAACCCATAATCCCAAGTCCAACCGGGCGATGCTTTAAGTTAGAATTTTTTGCTTCTACGGTTGGGTAAAAGTTTAAGTCAATAACATTATCTAACATGCGCATTGCAACGGTGGCTGTGTACTGTAGTTTTTCAATATCTAACTGGCCGCCACGCACGTGCTGTGCAAGATTGATTGATCCTAAATTACACACTGCAGTTTCTTCTTTGGAAGTGTTTAAAGTAATTTCAGTACAAAGGTTGGAACTATGTACCACACCAACATGATCTTGAGGGCTACGAACATTGCAAGGATCTTTAAATGTCACCCAAGGATGGCCAGTTTCAAACAACATGGTTAACATTTTACGCCACATGTCTTTTGCTTTCATCTGTTTGAACATGCGCAGTTCACCCCGCAACCCTTTTTGTTCATATTGTTCATAGCGACGTTTGAACTCAGCACCATAAATTTCATGTAAGTCAGGAGTTTCATCTGGTGAGAACAATGACCACATCCCATCTTCTTTTACTCTTTGTACAAGTAAGTCAGGTACCCAGTTTGCGGTATTCATATCGTGAGTACGACGACGTTCATCTCCAGTATTTTTGCGCAGTTCAAGGAAATCTTCTACATCCCAATGCCAGCTTTCAAGGTAAGCGCAAGTAGCCCCACGCTTACGACCACTACGAGAAATTGCAACTGTAGTAGCGTTGGCAATGTTTAAAAATGGAATCACTCCTTGGCTTTCAATTCCGTTGCGCTTAATTAACGCACCTGTACCGCGAAGACTAGTCCAGTCGTTCCCTAGTCCACCCGACCATTTTGAAAGTTGTGCGTTATCGCCGAGTGACTTAAAAATATTGTCTAGATCATCTGCAATTGTTGTCAGGTAACAAGATGACAGCTGCGAATGAATCATCCCTGAATTAAACAAGGTTGGAGAAGATGGCACAAAGTTTAAAGTAGAAGTGATTCGGTAAAACTCCACAGCCTTGGCTTCTTTGTTCTCCTCTTCTAAAGCAAGTCCCATAGCCACACGCATCCAGAACATTTGAGGGGTTTCAAGTAACTCTTTTGTTTCAGGGATACGGGTAAAGTAACGATCATTTAGAGTTTGCACTGCTAAGTAAGACAAGAGGCGATCACGATCATTGGCAAGCTCAGAAGCAATGTATTCTAGGTTGAAAGTAAGCATACGTGGGTCAAACCGCTTGTGAGAAACCCCTGTGTGAATTGACTTGATGAACGCTGCACGAAGCTGTTCGTCTAACCTATTAAAATCTATTACATCAGGGCCAATTACCTGTTTGTAAAGCTGGTTTGAGAGAGCGATCGCAGCTACTTTGGAGTAAGCTGGGTCTTTTTCAATGAATGATCTTAACACCATAATTAGCGCACGCTCAATTTCTGAAGTTGCAATATCTTCGTACACTTCCAACCTAACTTGATTGATGATTAAATCAATATCTAAGTCAGCTTTGAATTCGCCAACAATTTTCTCTAAGCTATTTTTAATCTTAATAATAGAAAAAGGTTCTGTAGTACCATTTCGCTTTGTAACCATCACTTCTGAGTTTTCAATTTTTTCCAGAATTTCTTGCTTCTTTTCCTCGCGAACCTTTGTGTGTTCGTAGCGGTAAATGATGTAAGATTTTGCAACTTCAAACAAACCATTTTCCATCAATTTTTTTTCCACCATATTTTGCACATCTTCCACACCTGGAACCCTACCTTCAAAGACTGCTGAAATTTCTGAAATTACATCTTGAGCAATTTTATCTGTAAGTTCTGAATTGGCTTTGTAGTTCACGTCTACATAGGCCTTGCTGATAGCAAGGGTAATTTTTACCGGATCGAATGATGTAATTTCTCCACTGCGTTTTTTAATATTCATGGTTTTTGATTTCTACTTAGTTAATTTTTTAAAGTTTTAAAATAGCTTCTTTGAATTCATCTATATCTTCGAATTGTCTATACACGCTGGCAAACCTAATGTACGCGACTTTATCTACTTTGCGAATGGCTTTCATTACCAGTTCTCCAATAAGATTGCTAGTAATTTCGCCTCCAGTGGCTTTCTTCTGAATTTCTTGTTCAACACTAGAAATAATTTTTTTAAAAGTTTGATCGGTGTGATCTCGCTTTTCAAATGCGGTTCTAAGGCCTCGCTCCAATTTTTCTCTTGAGTAGAGTTGCCTTGAGCCGTCCCTTTTTAGAACGGTGAGATCTAGAATTTCAATTTGCTCATAGGTTGAAAAGCGGAACTCGCACTTTTCACACTCGCGTCTACGGCGAATAGCAGCTGACTCTTCTACCGGTCTTGAGTCTACGACTTTAGTGTCTTGATTGAGACATTTGGGGCAATTCATAGAATATAAAGTTTTATTAAACCACTAAATGTAGTGGTTGCTTATATATTATACCTCTACATCTAGCGTTTATCCAAATTTTAACTTTCCTTGAGATTGAGGTACTTTTTACTTGAGCGGAGAGTTATCCACAAAAAACCCGCCTTGTGAGGCGGGTTTTTTCTTTTTGAAAAAATGGGTTTAAGTGTTCTTTTTTTGTGAGACAATATAGTACCCTATCCCTGCTATAGCAATAATTACTAGGCCAATTGCCCCTAAACTAAAATGCAACCTGTCGGAGGTATCTGTTCCCCCGTTTCCTGAGGAAGAATAAACCTCTAGCTCTTCTGAACCTTCTTCAATTATTGAGCGTTGAACTGGTTGTTGAACTGGTTGTTGGGCGAAAGACAGTTGGGAATTATAGATAAATAAAGCGAGGGTTACTGGAACGATTAAGAGAGCTAGTGCTTTTGAAAAAACCACCCATTTCTGTTTCCAAGCAACTATTCCCAGCAATACCAAGAATATGACTATACCCCCTACCCAGTAGGCGAAATGACTGTCCGAAACCACAACCGTATTTCCTGTCAGTGCAGGGTTATCTGCGACGCTTTGCGAAGTTTGATTGGTTTGCACAGCATCCCCTTCTGAAGAAGTACTTTGAATATTCTTTGAGTAATTTGGAGATACCCCAGCTTCAGGTGGCACTAATGGTTCTAGAATTGGTTTTTGTCCTGATGGTTGTTGTAACATATGTGTGAATTAATTGCTTGTCCAACTGATTTGTTGGTAACCGCTGTTTGTTAATGGAAAACTTGGTGGTGGTGCGTAAAGCAAGTTTGGGTCATAGTTAGTGGTGGTAGTTTGGTATCCTGAAGTGGTATTTCCGGACCCATTGACCCAACTCCAAGTCCAAGTTCCAAAACTGGCAATAGTTCCATAAATGGTAATGGAGCTTTTCACATTACCAGAAAAATTAAATCGCTGAGCACTGCCATTTTGCGCGATCATAGCTGCATGAATTGTTAAATTAGTTGGTGCGTAGTAACTAACAAGAATATCTTTCTGAGCAAGGAGACCTAAGGAAACTGTTCCATCTTGAACTGTGTAAGTAATGTTGTTTGGGATAATGATACTAGGGGCAGTGGAGGCATTGTACGGAAGTTTGCCTGCGGCAATCATTGCTCTACCATTTACTGTTCCCTCAACCCACACTCGATCCTCCACATAGATAATCCCATTTGTAGGAATGGCCGTTGTGTTTACTAAAGTTCTGGCGTTGTAGTCAATATCTTCAGTATGATTATTTCCATTTACATCCGTACCACTGGCGTGTGATCTAAGCGAAGTTACTCTGTAGACTGAATAGGTACCATTAGAATTAAATACAATTGAGTAGCCTTGTGCATTTGAAGGTGCTAAATATCTCCCTGCAGTTTGCGCGCTAGTTTTCAAAGTTGCTAAATCCGAAGTCATGCTAGAGAAATCTACATTAGGGACAGGGAAAGACCAGAAATTTTTCGTTGATTGAGCAGCAGATCCCCAAATCCCAGCTTTAGTGGTGGGACCACAACCATGATAGGTCTGACAAGTATATGTGGTTTTTGCAGAAGTGATAGGAGCATTCCCTGTACCATCAAACCTAATTCCACCATTTGCATGCATTTCTCCACTCACTGATTCAGTATCCCCTACCCAAACATCCCCATTGGTGAGGAAAGCATATCTGGCAAGCGACGGAACCCCATATCTTGTGGTAATTACTCTTTTAATTTGTGGATTTGCGTTAGTGTAGGCAGTGGACCTGATTGTCACAATAGTAGAACCAACTAATGGTGCCGTAATTTCTAAACAATATTTACCGATACTCTCGTTTGTATCTTTATCTACATAATCGTGCAAGTAACAAGGGTTTGAAAAACCTGTTTGGGCTGTCGGTGCTGCCCCTGTACCATCTTGGAAATCTGTTGAAAAATGTGCCAGGTGCCACTGGTAATAATTAATACCTGCTTCAGCAATATGGAAAGCTTGTTCCCTAGCGCTACTGGACCGCAATACCCTGTACTGAATCGCCGCATTCCCTAGGACTGCTCCCATCACGATAGTTAAAATTCCAATAACGATTAACTCAAAAATGATAACTGCTCCGGTTTGATTTTTAAATTTAAAATTATTTTTCATCACATTAATCTCCAAGATTAGTTTTCAAACTACGAAGTGAAGCACCGGCTGTGACCACAAAAGATGCAGTTGTTGACTTAGCTGTGCGTTTTAAAACTTCTATATTTAATTTCACGAAAGTCACTTGGGCAATATTTACAGGTTGAGTCAATGCCGAATCCGTGTTGTCATCAAAGTTTTCATTGAAATAATAGAACAGAGGCGTGGAAGCGTTATTGGCAACATCATTTTGCACAACTCTAGAGACTTCTGTGCCGTTATAGTTAACCGGGTTTCCGGCTTGCTTCACTATCCCTCTATATAGTTTGCCACCAGAAAGATAATAACGCACTCGTTCAATATCAGTACCACCATCTACATTTGCGTAGAACGCCAATTGCTGTGCATCAGCTATTGCAATCGCGTAAGCACCATTACTTGCTGAAACAGAATTTCTCAATTCTTGCATCATTTGATTTGAAAGTCTACGAGTTTGGTCAGCATTAGCAATCGCACTGCCATTTCTAGTCGCTTGTGAATAGACATCACCAACTAAGATGATGAGTCCAATCGCGATAATACTAAAAATACTAATAGTGACAACAAGTTCTATTAAAGTAAATCCCTTTTGATATTGAAAATTTGGCATTGCTTTCATTGGTACTATTTTACGGAGAGAGTAAAAATTCTATTGTTTGGTTCCCGGAAATATTTAAACCAGTTTGTGTTTGGGTGGTGTAACCAGTTGCACTTATATCTAAGTCATAATCGTTTCCTTCTTCAAGATCAGTAAAGACAGTTTGACCTGGAGTGAAACATCCAGATACATAATTAATGCCGACACTGGTTAGCACTGGAGTAAAGTTTGAGTCAGAGGTGGCCAAAAATGCTTTGTAACGAATATACTGATTGTTATCGTGGACAGTGCTGATGTTGGTTCCGGAAACAGTATAGTAAGTACTTGCTGTACCATCTGGGCCAACATAATTCCATGTGGCGTTATCGTTATTACTAGCAAGTTGGAAAGACAAACTAGTTGAAGCATTTTGTGAAGTAGGTTGCCAGGTAATGGTACTAAAGTTACTAGAGCCACCTGTGTCAAACGTAGATGATTCTAGCCAACCACTAGAAACATAACTGGAACCTGGAGAAACTAACGTAATCCCATTTTGAGGACCATCTATATCTATATTATTATCATCTGAGTTGTACATTGTTGGGTCAGCAAAATCTGTTTGACCTGACCCACCAATCCAATCTGATTGTTGCCAAATACTACCGCCAGTGGTGCCATACAAATCTGTACTTGGACTATTTTTATGTAGCGTTACAGACGCCCCTTCGATTGCAGTCCCTGTTGATGCATCTTTAACAATAACAAGAAGACTGTGGTCTGAATCCGGTCCGAGCACAATTGTAAATGTTTGTGATGCCGCAGGAAGGACAGAGATTTCTTGGATTGGAGAAGTTCCGTATAGAGTATAACTTTGACCAGTGAGTAGTAAAGGTGTGTAAGTATCCCACTCAATACTATTGAGGGAGATTTGGCCACCACTTGAAGTGTGATTAGAATCATATTTTAAAACATCCGGCACAGTACCAATTAGTTTTGCCCCACTCAAATTAACTCCAACTCCGCTCACTGCCTGACAAGTCTGGTTGACTGTTCTAATTGTTAGGTTACCAACTAGATCAATAGCGAAACTGACCTGTGTCACTTGCCCAGTGACAACTGTTGCATCTGGTTTTGTTGGGTTTGGGTTTGCAACTGATACTGGAACAGTGGCATCAGTGGAATAACCAGTTTTAGTTGTAGTGATTCTGTAACCATTTACTGTTTCAGGAAGTCCAACTTCAATCCAGTTACCCGAAGAATCACTGGAACGATCTAAAACAATTGAAGGATTAAGAGTAAGACTTTCAATATGAAAATTTGCGCCAGAAACAGGCTGACCATTGGCATCTATAGCTCTTAAATACAAAGCGCCCCCACTCCCCATTCCCTCCAAGCCTTTTGGAGAAACATTTGTAATAAAGGTGGTGATGCTTCCTGTGCTTTGTTTTAAAATGGCCAACTTCACTTGTTTGTAATCATTTGGGGAGGCATCTGTTCCTGACAGAATGGTCCCGTCAGCAGGATCATCAAGGTAAGTGACTTCATAGGAAATGCTATATTGTTGTCCTTCAGTGGTTGTTAAAATTGGATCGGTGCTGTCGGCCAACACGCCATTTGGGTTACCATTTTCTGTGCCAATGTTTGAATAAGGCATATTTCGGACCACTTCCAAATACTGAGAGGAAAGTGATGAGAGTACTGTCGCTTCCCTTGCTCCACGAGTGGCTTTAGTAAGTGCGCTAAATGCGCCATAAACTCCTACTAAAATAATTGCAAAAATCCCGATACCGATAACGACTTCGAGTAATGTGAATCCTGATTGAATTTTTTTGTTAGTTTTTGGAAACACTGTTTTGTTTCTTGGTTCAAAGCTTGAACTTCTGTCTATATATTAGCATATTTTATGTCTAAATCTAAGGCTTGAATTATTCCACCTTATTTGATAAAATACTGAAGTATTCCGGAGTAGCTC
>CAZXPB010000012.1:0-25695 GCA_964642585.1 uncultured Candidatus Saccharibacteria bacterium | reverse complement strand
AACAACAAGCCATCGCAGAGGCACAAAGCTTTTTCACTGAAGGGGTTAGTTATGTTGTCACTAACAAGAGTAGTCGTGGCTTCACAATTGTGCTGAGTAAACCATCTACCAAAGCTTTGAAGTTTAGCTGGACAGCTTTTGCAGTAAAGAATGCCAACGTGTTCACAAGCATAGAAAATTCTCCTACTCCAAGCAATTCTGATATACTAAATAATGAAGGAACAGTCTCTGGAGACTCGACAGTACCCCTAGAAGGTGAACCTGTGCCAGAGCCAGTAGTAGCTCCGACACCAGAAGCGGCGCCACCTGCACCTGTCCCACAACCAGAAGTAACAGCACAAGCTCAATAAACTATGTTTGACGATAACCCAAATTTTAAAAAGGTAACTCTCACCTCTGAGATCAAAGTTGCTCAAGCCAAAAAACCATTACCTAAACTCTATGTAATTATTGGAGTAGTAGGATTGTTCTTTGTACTTTTAATTGGCTGGAATATTAATAGTCAATACAAGTTGAAACAAGCTCAAACACAACTTGAAAAACAAATAGAAGATCCTCAGGCAGAAGCAAAAAAGCAAACTGAAGAATTGCTTAAGAAAATTAGTCAGGTTATGGTTTTGCCCGCAGATGAGGAGCCAACAATTGCCACTGTTTCTGACCTAAGTAAATTAAGCCAACAAGAATTTTTTAAGAACGCTCAATTAGGGGATAAAGTCATAATTTATTACAAAGCAAAAAAAGCGATTTTGTACCGCCCATTTGAAAACAAAATTATTGAACTAGCTCCTCTAGTAGGCGACTCAGTTCCAGCGAATTAAGAAATCATCAGATTTATAAAACCTCAGTCAGACGACTGGGGTTTTTAAGCTTTAATATTTTTCTTTTCTCTTACTTTAGCCTGTTGATCAAAACTTGAATATTTCTTCATGATAATTTAAGTACGGTTCAACTATGATTAACTCTTGTGAGTCCTTCACAAGAATACAAAATTGGAGGAAATATAAATGCAAAACTTTGCAAAGTTAAAGGCTGTTCAATTACTTTTGTTAGTATTGAGCTTATTGGTGGTGCATAACTTCGCTCAACTGGAGCCAACTGGTATGGCGAAACCAATTGCTGACCTGCGCGATTACAATGGCACCTATGAAGGAAGTATTGGCACTGGAACTAAATCCTATCTCGGGGGAACGCTTTACCGAGATAATCAAAATAGTGGTGCTACTTCTGGCTGTGTTGGTGAAGGGTGCGGTAGACATCCTGGGGTAGATATTCCTGTTCCAACCGGCACGAATGTGTTCGCATCACTTACAGGGGTGGTTACTGTTAGTCGGTGTGATCCAGCATGGGGTGGTCTTGTAGTAATTCAAAGCGCTAATCCTTGGAATTCTGGCGAAACTATCTACTTCACTTATGCACATTTGAGCAAGCGAATTTACTCAAATGGACAATCGGTTAATGTTGGAGACTTTGTCAATACGGGTAGTAAAATTGGAAATTCAGGAGGGAATCCCAAACAAGATAAATGCGCAGGCAGTTCTACTGGCTCGCACTTGCACTTTCAGATTGACAAAGATGATGGTAATTCTGAACCATACTTCCCAAGTCAATCACAATTGAATTACAGGGATGATAATTTTCTAGTTACAGCTAGAACTTATAATCCTTTAGTGTTTGTGGTCGGTGGTTATAGATGGACTTTTGCCCAAAATGACAATCGGGAATTATGGGATTTATTTAACCTGCATGATTGGGGAGTTGCGGGTGGCGCTCTTTGGATGGATGGATCAACAGATCCCTACATTCGAAGAGGAGGTTTAAGTAATTGTAGTCGCAGTAGACCGTGTAGTAGTAATATCACAGCGGAGGCTAATTTGTACCAAAACGTTTTCTTAGACTTGTTCAATAATTGTACCGATGGGTTGGGACAGATTTTCTTTACCACAAAATCAGACCCAAATTGGAACGAAGAAAAGTCAGTGTTCTATGCCTCTCGGTTTGGTGCACAACAAGTCAACGTTTGGATGGGTTACAATCCTCTCTGGAAAGGTATTGTAACTGGAATCCGTATTGATCCAGCAGACCAGTGCTCCTCAAGTTTTGACCCAACTTACTACGGTGAGATTACTATTGGGCGCTAGTAATTTTGCAAGGACTATAAAGGCAGAGAATTTATCTCTGCCTATTTTTTCTTGCACAAAGTTTACAAATCCCAAAGAGTTCAAAGGAATGCTCATCAATTTGGGCAAAATTTGTTTGTTCAAGCGCCTGTTTTTTTACAGAGCCAAAATTGCAATTACTGATATCTAATGTTTTAGAACATAGCTTGCAAATTAAATGGTGATGATGGGTATCGGCTAGCTCGTAATGAGCGTGATTATGTTTCATCTCCACTTTCCTTAAAATACCACTGGCTACAAAAGTGTTAACTGTTCTATAAATAGTGACTAGGTCAAAAGTCTGAGTATGAAATTTTTCAAGGAGGTCAGTGATACTCATGGGGGAGGAGCTATTTTGGAATAGTGACAAAATAGCCACCCGAGTAGGGGTGACCTTGAGCTTCCTAGTTTTAAGTAAGCTTATATTTGCATTTAGTGTGTGGCGAATTGCAGTATTCATTAATATATTATAGAACACTATTTATCTAAATGCAAATAATTTGCATTTGGTAAGAAGGTGATATATAATAGTATTATTAATTAATAATCAATTATTTGAAAAAATAGTTTAATAAGTTTATGGATAGTATCTATTTATATATTTTTGGAAGTGTACTTGTTGTAAGCTTTATCTCGCTCGTTGGGGTAATTGCTTTAGGATTGAACGAAAAAAGACTTCGTTTAATTTTGGCTTACTTGGTAAGTTTTTCTGCTGGAGCTTTGCTAGGTGATGTTTTCATTCACTTGCTTCCAGAAATGTCCGAAGCAGGATTTGGTGTCGCTGAAGGATTCTACTTTCTAATCGGAATTGTAGTGTTCTTTATCTTAGAGCGATTTATTTTGTGGCATCATAGTCACAGTACTCATGACGAGTCTATTCATTCATCTGTGTACTTAACCACTATAGGGGATAGTCTACATAACTTCATTGATGGTATGGTTATCGCAGCGAGTTTTATGGTAGACGTTAATTTAGGAATCGCCACTACTCTTGCTGTGATCTTCCATGAGATTCCACAAGAGATTGGTCAGTTCGCGATTTTACTTCATGGTGGCTGGAGCAAGACTAAAGCAATCTGGTATAACTTCCTTTCTGCATTAACCTCTGTTGCTGGAGCGGCGGTAGTTGTTCTTTTCGCAAGGAACATAGAAGAAGCTCCAAGTTTCCTTTTGGCGTTTGCTGGGGCGAGTTTTATCTATATTGCTCTGTCGGACATTGTTCCTGAGCTTCATAGAGAAAAATCCAACAAGAAGTCTGTCATTCAGTTCGTCTGTTTATTACTCGGCATAGGTCTAATGGCCGGACTTTTATTACTAGAATAGCCAATTAAATTATCCAACTACCCTGCATATTTAAGGGTAGTTTTTTTGGGTTTTGGACTTGATTTTTTTAGTAAACTATGCTATAATTACTTTGTAAGTTAGTTACGTCTCGAAACAAAAACAAAAAGAAAACTTAATGCAAACTGTATCTTCTGTATTTTCATATGGATCAGATTTTCGTTCTGTGGAATTTCCCACATTTCGGAAGTTTTTTGTTTCTGTGCATGATCACTTTATTCCTCATGCCAGGAACAATTATCACCCTCACATTTTAAGTCATAGAATGCTAGTTTTGCTTTCTATTCTTTTGATGACTGTAAAAATTGCAGGCATCTCAATGGTAATCGTTAGCCCAGCAACAGTTACAGAAGCGTCTGCTATTACTTCAAGTACAGTTGTATCTTTAGCAAACGAAGCTAGAGTTGCAGGCGGCCTTACTGAATTAAAACAAAACAGTTTGCTCGCAAGCGCTGCTCAGAGTAAGGCTAACGATATGCTAGCTCGTCAGTACTTCGCGCACAATACTCCAACAGGTGAAACTCCATGGAGTTTCATCAAAGCGTCTGGTTACAGTTATGTAACTGCCGGTGAAAATTTAGCGATTGATTTTACAGAAGCTGAAAGTGTACAAACAGCATGGATGAACAGCCCTGGTCATAAAGCGAATATTATGAACAAAGCTTTCCAAGAAATTGGAATTGGTATTGCTAAAGGAATGTACAATGGTCATGAGACAACAATTGTTGTTCAAATGTTTGGAACACCAATTGCTCAAAAAGTTGAACTTCCAAGTACACCAACCGTAGTTGCTAAACCAACTCCTGCACCAACTCCTAAACCAACCCCTGCTCCTGTGGTAGCACAAGCACCAGCAGCGGCATCTGTGCCTGCACCAGTGCAAGCTACAGCTCCTGCACCAGTCACTACTCCAGTAGTTGTGCCTGTTCAACAGAACACCTCAGGAATTATTCCAATTGAAATCAAAAACACACAAACTTCTCTGCAAGGTGACAAGCTTTACGTAAGCGTTGAAGCTAATGGGGATGTAACAAAGTTGTTAGCAAGTTATGGAACCGGAACTATTATGCTTGACCCTGCTGAAAATAATCAATGGTTTGGTTACATTCCACTTTCCAGCTTAAACTCAAATACTAATTTAACTGTTCATGCTTTTGATATCTCCGGTAAATTAATTTCTCAGCCAGTTGGACAATTCTCTGAAAGCCTAAACTCAAACTCTACCTTAGGTGCTGTAGAGGGCGCTTCAATTACAATCTTTGGAAAAACTTTGAATCCACAAATCTGGCAAGAAAAAATCTTCTTGATTATTATTGCTAGTCTACTTACTTGTTTGATTTTGGCAATCGCCATTCGACGCCATGTCCAACACTTAAGTCTAATTGCTAATACATCTTTTGTAGTGATGCTCGCAGCTTTCATGTTACTGATTTAATTCATGACTTTCGCCCTAAACTAGTTGTACAAGGTTATGGGCTAATTTAGTTTCTATTAACAATAAAAATACACTCCATCTGGAGTGTATTTTTATTGGTGGACCCTACCGGGATCGAACCGGTCGCCTCCTGCTTGCAAAGCAGGCGCTCTACCAAATGAGCTAAGGGCCCTAACTACTGAAATTTATATTGTGCTGCCCATGGGAGCGAAATCTAAGAATCCACCCATCCACGCTAGTGCTAACACAATGAATATTATACCAACAATTTTCCACCATGTATAGGTCCCTGCCAATGGAGATTGTAAATACTTTTCCGCAAAGCCAATTTTACCTGTTTGTTGGGTAATCCAAAATGAATATTTCATAATTAGGATTCCGCCGATTATAATTAGTGGTCCGAGAAAGTATCTCATAATTTTTGGTTTTTCTGGTGGGCGATTCAGGAATCGAACCTGAGACCTCGTCATTATCAGTGACGCGCTCTAACCATCTGAGCTAATCGCCCTCAAGTAGTTTCATTATGTAGTAACTTTAGATATTGTATCAATTATTTTAAATTTTGACAATACCCCTATAATATAGTATTCTTAGAAAGTAAAATCACCTAGTTTAGAAATAAAAAATCAGTTAAAATACAAAGATTAACAGAATGCTTTTTGGACAAAACAACTCCATGTTAGGCGTAGATATTGGATCTTCGTCAATAAAAATAGTCCAAGTAGATAGGGGTGAAACCCCTAGATTAGTAACCTACGGAATGGTAGATATTCCGCAGTCGATTTCATCACAGACAACTGACGAAAATGTGCACAAAATTGCTGAGTTACTAGCTAATTTAATGGAACGCGCTGGTGTAAGCACTAAAGAATGCGTCATGTCTCTACCAAACTCTGCTGTGTTCACATCTGTGATTGACATGCCGAAGATGGGTGACAAGGAAATGGAATCGGCCATGCAATTTGAAGCCAAAAAATATGTTCCCCTCCCTTTTTCTGAGGTGACTTTGTCATGGACCGTGATCTCTGAAAATGATGATGGCGCGAGCAGTAAAGTGTTATTAATTGCTGTTCCTAAACAAATTAGAGATATCTATGTTAAACTTTTCCAACTTGCTGGACTGAACTTAGAGATTATAGAAATTGAAGCGTTGTCACTTATCCGCTCTTTAGTTGTAGATAAAACAAAAAATGATGCTATAATTGATATAGGAGCAAAAGTTACAGGATTGAATTTCGTGCGCGCTGGCACTTTGCAGCTTACCCGCAATTTAAGTATTGGTGGAGATACAATCACCGATCGAATTGCTCAAGCTTTAAATTTGAGCATACCACGCGCTGAACAATTTAAACGGGACTTTGGTCTTCGTGGTACAGATTTTCTACCGGAAGCGGTAAAACCTGTTCTATCTGTAATTAAAGGCGAAGTAGCACAAATCATTGGGATATACAAAGCCCACAATATTAAGACAGATCGAATTGTACTGGTTGGTGGGGGTGCCCAATTGCCAGGGATAGTTGAATATTTCACTACTGAGCTCGGGGTACCAGCAGTGTTGGGAGATTCGCTTTCTCGGGTAGCATACGACGAAAACATCAAATCAATTATTTCAAGATACTCACTTCAACTTTCAATTGCCATAGGATTGGCGCTAAGAGAAGAAAGCTAAAACAAAATGTCAGAAATCAACCTCTTAAGTTCACAAACACAAAAAGCGAGCTCTATAAATAATGGCTTTTTAGTACGGCTTTTTGCTCGTATTTTTTTGCTTTTAGTTATCCTTGCTGGAGTTAGTTATTTAGTTGTTTTGGTCGTGAATTACTCAACCAATAAAAGTTTGGTAACTGTTCAGGCAAAGGTTAAGACAGCACAAGCTGAGGCGTTAGCTAACAAGGATCGCAATGAACTGGTTACAAGACAAGAGCAATTGAAGCAACTAGATACGCTGGTTGACTCACATGTTTATTGGTCGTACTTACTCCCAGAGCTAGCCCGAGTGACACTTCGCTCTGCTACATACTCCACAATTTCTGCAAAAAGTGATGGCAAACTTAATCTAGAGGTCATTTTACCGTCCTATTCTGAAGTTGAAAAGTTTATGCAAATTTTTGATCTGCCTGAATACAATCAACAATTTAGCAATGTTCGTATTGTTAGTATTGATTCTGTACAAAATGGTACAACAATTCAGATCAAGTTAAGGCTTCAACTGACTTTTAATCCGGCTTACATAAAGGGGCGAATGTAATATGACACTTAACACACCTATAGTTAAAAAAAGCTATCAAAGAAAAGATTTTGGAAATCCTCTCATTCAAATCATTCTTTTAGCAGTTATTTTTTCATTATTTTCTTGGTTTATATTAAAGCCAAAATATAAGGAAACGATGGACAATCGCTCACAACTGTCAGTTGCAGAGAAGCAATTGGAGCAAATCACAAAAGATCAGGCTGACTTAAAGCAATTAGTTACTAAATTGAATGCTTCCACAGACCAAGTCGCTTTAGTAGATGAAGCCTTGCCTTTAAATGGACGTATTAGTAAAGCCAATGTCTTAATGGAAAGCTTGGTGCAGGCTTCCGGGATGTCAATTGCCCAACTCACTACTTCAGATTCACAAAAAACCATTAGCGCTGGAGATAAAGCTAAAATCGCTAATCCTTTCCAGGCTCAACGCAAGCTTAATACTATTACAATGACTCTGTCCTTAACTGGGAATTTAGATCAATTCCGTAACTTACTAGAATTAATCGAGACAAATGGAAGAGTGCTGGATGTAGAGACCATGGATGTTACAAGCGATGATAACGGATCTAAATTCAGAATAATAGTAAATGCATACGCCTACGATGGTGGCGCAGAAGGAGATGTAAATGAATAGGAAACAGATTATTATTTTAGTGGTTGTAATAGTAGCGATGGCTTTGGCTGGCGTGTTTGCCTACAAGGCTGTAAGTAGCTCTTCCTCTACTGATACAGCTACATCGATTTCGAAAAGTTTGATTTTGCCAAATGGCACTAAATTAGATTTTGGGAAAGTACAAGAATTTAATAAAAAACAAAAATTATTCCCTTACCCACAGGTGGGTACAGAAGAAATAGGGAAGCAATTAAACCAAATAGTTACTTCTAAACTAGAAGAATAGCAAATGCCTAAAGACAGTGTTACAAAAACTTCAGTACCACTTTTTGTAGAATTTTTGTTAGACCATGGTTTCCTTAATGAAACTAGTCATGAAAAACTGGTTCAAAAATTAAGCGCAAAATTTGGTACAAAAAGTGGAGATACGACTCCTCAAGAAATTGCTGATTTAATTTTAGATCAAAAACTTCTTCAGGAAGAAGATGTCGCTAAGGCTAGAGCGGCTTTTTTAAACTTGCCCTATGTAGACCTACGCTCAACTAAAATTGCTAAAGAAGTTTTAGTTATTATTCCAGAAGAATCAAGGCAGTTTTATAAAATGGCTCCATTTGAGTTGGAAAACAACGACTTAAAAGTAGCTATGGAAGACCCGAGTAATATTCAGGCGCTAGAAGCTTTAGAATTTTTAGGTCAAAAAGCAAATTATCAAGTACATATCTATTTAGCATCTAGCACCTCAATTTCTACAGCAGCCAAAGACTCAAAAAGCATTAGTTCTGTTGTCGGAAAAGCCTTGCAAGATATCCAAAAGACAGAAGAAATTGATCAAGCCATGAAGTTAGGTACAAACCCAACTTCTAAACAAACTGGGATGGCAATTGCTGATGATGCCCCGATTATTAAAATTGTTGATGTAATTCTTTCAAATGCCATAGAAGCAAGCGCATCTGACATTCATATTGAGCCTTCTGAAACAGATGTCAGAGTTCGTTATCGTATTGATGGAATCCTGCATACCAGCTTAAGACTTCCTCGTACTGTTTTAGCGGCGATTGTTTCCCGCATTAAAATTCTTTCTAATTTAAAAATTGAAGAACAGCGATTACCGCAAGATGGTCGTTTCCATGCTGAATTCGGAAAGTCTTCTGTAGATTTGCGCGTCTCTACCCTGCCTTTAATGCATGGTGAAAAGATCGTAATGCGTATTTTAGATAAAACAACTTCAGTACCGACTCTTGATCAACTCGGTCTGCGAGGTAAGGGGTTAGATTGGGTTTTAGAAAATATTAAAAAAACTCATGGTGTTTTCCTAATCACAGGTCCGACTGGTAGTGGTAAATCTACCACTTTGTACTCAATTTTGTCTCTTCGTAATACCAACGATGTAAATATCGTGACTTTGGAAGATCCGGTTGAATATTTCATGGAAGGGGTAAACCAAAGTCAAATTAACCCAGACATTGGTCTAACTTTTGCATCGGGATTGCGTAGTATTTTGCGTCAAGATCCAAATATTGTGATGGTTGGTGAAATCCGTGATGAAGAAACAGCTGAATTAGCCGTCCATGCGGCTTTAACTGGTCACTTGGTGTTTTCCACACTTCACACAAATAACGCTGTGGGGGCGATTCCTCGACTTTCCAACATGGGGATAGAGCAATTTTTGCTCTCCGCTTCTGTAAATTTAATTATGGCCCAGCGTTTGGTTCGTAAACTTTGCGAGAAGTGTAAGAAACCTGTGGCACTCTCGCCGATGCTTCAAAAAGAGATAGATGAAGCTCTTGCCACAGTTCCTAAAGACTATCTAGAAGGAGTTGATTTAAAAAAGCTGACTACTTTTAAGGCAGTCGGTTGTAAGGAATGTGGAAACATCGGCTACAAAGGTCGAATGGGAATCTTTGAAGTGTGGCCAATGGATGGTGCTTTGGAAGAGTTAATTTTTAGTAAGGAGCCAGCGCACAAAATTTACGAAGAAGCTCTAAAATCTGGAGTAATTTCAATGAAACAAGACGGGTTAATTAAAGTGGCGCGTGGGGAAACCACAATGGATGAAATTATCCGCGTCACCACAGAATAAATTTAACTTATCCAAAATGGATTACATAACTAGACATCATCATCAAATAATTGACCAAACATTCAAAGACCTACAAGGTACCACGGTTATTTTAATTGAGCCTGAGGCAGAAGTAAGAGCTTTTTATTCTCAACAGCTAATAGGTCAGGCGATGAATGTGTTTGTTTACGATACTGTTAAAGCTTTAAAGCAAGCAACTCAAATTGAGCAACCTGACGTTTTGATCATCAACCCAACCCAAGATGTAACTCAAACCCTTCGAGTTTTAAAAACGTTAAGACAAGAATTTCCAAAATTACCAATTATTACAATGACTTTGACTATACCAGATAGTACAATTGATGCTATTATGGAGTCAGGAGTGTCATTCCATATTAACCGTGGTTTAACAAAGCCTAAAGATTTACTACTTGCTTTACAGCAAGTTCTAAGAGAGAAACAAACATAAAACTATGTACAAAGCAAGCGAACTAGAACTAAATAAACTTTTGGCAATTACTCTTGAGCGTAATGCCTCTGACCTTCACTTAATTGTAGGGGAGCCACCAATTCTGCGTATCGATAGCGCTTTAACAAGACTGGAAGATTATCAAGTGCTAAGTTCAGATGCAGTTACTGACTTAGTCAGTATTTTGCTTACTCCTGCCCAGATGGAAAACCTGAAAGACAAGTGGCAGTTAGATATGTCTTATTCATACAAAGATAATGCTCGTTTCCGCGTCAATGTATACCGTGCACAATCAGTGTGGAATGTAGCTTTTCGTTTAATTCCAACCCAAATTAAATCTTTGGAAGAGTTAAACTTACCACCAATGTTTAAGCAGTTTACTCAAAACAAGCAAGGTTTGGTTTTGGTGGTAGGTCCAACTGGGCATGGTAAGTCCACTGCGCTTGCTTCTATGATTAATGAAATTAACCTCACTCGCTCAGAACATATTTTAACAATTGAAGATCCTGTAGAATTTTTGTTTACTCACCGACAGTCGTTCATCTCACAAAGAGAAGTTGGTCAAGATACCCCAAGCTTTGAAGCTGCTTTGAAATCTGCTTTGCGTGAAGACATTAACGTGGTACTAGTTGGAGAAATGCGTGACCTTGAATCTATTTCGGCGACCCTGACTTTGGCTGAAACTGGGCACTTAATTTTTGCTACTATGCACACCAACGATGCTGCACAGAGCGTGGATCGTATCGTTGATGTCTTTCCAGGTGACCAGCAGGGCCAAATTCGCTCCCAGTTGGCCAATACATTAATTGGGGTAGTAAGTCTTCGTCTTCTTCCAAAAGTCGGTGGTGGACGTATTCCAGCTTATGAAATTATGATGGTTAATCACGCTGTGAGAAATGTCATTCGGGACAATAAAATCTATGAAATTGGGAACATCATCCATACCAGCATGGAAAGCGGGATGGTGCCTTTGGATAAAAGTTTAGCCGGGCTTGTTAAACAAGGGCTAGTGGAATTAGAAGTTGCGCAAAATTTTGTACTAGATAGAGAATACTTTACCTCATTGTTAGGTTCTTAATTATGAAATTTAAATATCAAGCAAGAAGTAAAACTGGTGAGTTTGGAAAAGGTGTAGTAACTGCTCCAAATCAAGAAAAAGCTGAGCAATTGTTAAGCGACAATGGCTTGGTGATTATCTCATTAGAAGAACAGAGCGAAAGCATCCTAGATAAGCTTGATTTTCTAAATAACCGAGTTGGAAATAAAGATTTAGTTCTATTTTCAAGACAGTTTTCTACTTTAGTATCCGCTAGAGTACCAATTGTACAGTCACTTAGAATATTAGAGACTCAAGTTTCAAATAAAGGGTTAATTTCAATTACTCAAAGTTTGATCCAATCAATTGAAGGTGGGGAAAGCCTATCTATAGCACTCGCAAAGCACCCTCGAGTCTTTGGAAATATTTATGTTAGTTTAATTCGCTCAGGGGAAGCCTCAGGGCATGTAGCTGAGTCGTTAGCTTACTTAGCAGATCAACTAGAGAAAGATTATGACCTGCGCTCGCGCGTGAAAAGTGCCTTGACCTATCCGGTATTCGTGTTAAGTGCCTTGATTGTTGTTGGAGTTTTGATGTTCAAGTTCGTTTTGCCAAGTTTGATCTCAGTTTTGAAAGAACAAGGTGGGGATTTGCCGTTTGTCTCAAAAATTTTAATTTCATTTACGGATTTTTTCCAAGTTTTTTGGTGGGTCATTTTACTAGGTTTGGCAGTCGGGGCAGTGCTACTTAAACTCTATATCAATACTCCATCTGGGACATACTTGTGGGATAGACTAAAGATGAATATTCCTGTTGTAGGTCAAGTTTTGGAGAAAGTTTACCTTGCTCGTTTTTCTCGTAACTTAGCTACACTGGTTGCTGGTGGAATTCCTATCATTCAAGCTTTAAAAATTATTTCTGAGATTATTAACAATGTAATTTACAGAGATATTTTGCTTGAAGCAGTGGAACAGGTTACTAACGGTAAAACTATTAGCGACTCATTGGCCCGGCACAATGAATTTCCTCCTTTGGTTACCCAAATGGTGCGTGTTGGGGAGCAGACTGCGCAGTTGGACAATATTTTGTTGAAACTCGCGATATTTTACGAAAAAGAAGTTGATACAAAAGTTGCGACACTTTCTAGTTTGCTGGAGCCTATTATCATGTTGATTTTGGGGTTAGGAGTAGGGATTTTAGTTGCTGGTGTTCTTATGCCGATTTACAACCTGGCTGGGACAGTCTAGAAGACTTACCCTGTGTATAATTACAGTTGCTTTACTGCTCTGTACTGTTATAATTAGTGCAGACCTTTAATAATAGATGAGAGGCGTAAAAGCTCCTCATTCTTACCCGAAAAAGAGAAGGGTGGTGAAAAAATTGAAACAAAATCAAAAAGGATTTACCTTGATCGAACTTTTGGTAGTTATTGCTATCATCGGTTTGCTAGCTTCTGTTGTATTATTGGCGTTGGGTTCAGCTCGTACTAAAGCTCGAGATGCTAAACGTCTCGCTGATGTCCGACAGATTGGTAGCGCTATGGAGTTGTTCTTTAATGACTACAGTGCATATCCTCAAACGATTGCATCTCTAGCTCCTACTTATATGGCTACTTTCCCTACTTATCCAAGTCCATATGATGGCTGTACTCCAACTTCATATACTGCGAGTTATACAGTACCGGCTACTCCAGCTTCAACTTACCAATTATTGTTCTGTATTTCAGCACCAACTGGTGGTTTGACAGGAACAAGACACACTTTGTCTGAAGGTGGTTTGCAATAACACTCTATCATACATAATAAAACCTCCGATTCGGGGGTTTTATTATTGCCTAAATTAAACTATAATGAATAAAAAGTAATCAGAAAATATGACCATATTAAATAAGATAAGATTCCCTTTTCCAGAAGATAAATTGTTTAGCGTTATTTTTTTATTGGTAGTTTTTGTACCTCTTGCATTTGCACCAGGTTTAACTGATCCATACGAAGGGCTAAAATTTTCTTTGTACAGTGTTTTTCTGGGGGTCGCTTTTATTCTGCTAATAATTAAAAACAAAACAGTTCAAATAAATTATAAGTTAACCTTTGCCTTACTTGCTTTTCTTCTCTGGTCTATCATTTCTACCTTTTTCTCGTTAGACCCTCTCACAAGTTTGATAGAGACAAATTTACGGTTTACATCCTCAGTATATTTTTATGGGCTATGGATATTTAGTATTTTTGTTTTTTGGCAATCCTTGTCTGATGAAAAAACTACTTTTTTACTAAAAAGCCTAGTAGCTGCCAGTGTTGCCATTGCTGCTCTGGAAATATTACAAAGTTTCGGTATTGCACACTATGAAGGTATAAATGCAGGTATAAGACCAATTATCCCTAGTTTTTTGGGTAACCCTAATTTTTCAAGCATGTTTATTGTTACTTTACTGCCTGTGGCAGTAATCTTCGGCTTTCAAAGCCGTTTTAAATTATCAAGATTCTACTATATAATTGCTACAATATTTATAATTTGGGGTGTAGGACTTTCTAGTAGCCGTGGTTCTATGCTTGCTCTAGCAGTTGAGCTCGTGTTGTTAGCTGTTCTTGCTATATTCCAATCGAGAAAGTTACTTATTCCAGTTTTAGCAGCTAGTTTAGCGGCTGGTCTGTTATTCTTTGGATTCTACTCAACTTATCGTCCAGACTCGACAGGGCAAACTTTTGCTCTCTCTGAGAGAACTATCTCAAGTAGATTTGTTGCGTGGGATAATATGATAACCATTATCTCAAATTACCCCGTTTCAGGGACTGGTCCAGGAAATTTGATCATGGCTTACCATTTAGTGAGTCCTTCTGCTTTTGCTGCCGAGCAAGTGTTTGATGACGCACATAACATCTTCTTGCATCTAGCTGCGGTAGGTGGCCTTCCTTTATTCATATTATTTTTGGGTATTCTCATTTTAACTTTCTATAATGGTTATGTTTCGTATATAAAAAAGAAAAATTTACTCATGTCGGCTGTCATGATTGGCCTTTTAGGTTTAATCGTAAGCATGAACTTTAACCCAGTAGTTGTTGGTTGCTGGTTATTGCTTGCAACTTTCATAGCAATTGTTAATTTTGATAGTTTAGATAAAAAATTTGGGATGAATAAGACTTTTAAGGTTTTATTTATGGTTTATGCAATTTTCTTACTATTAGTTGGAGTGATGACTTTGGCCAATAGTATCGTGTCCCGTGCCGCAATTAAGGCTTACAGGATGGGAGATATAGAGAAGTCATACAAATATGCGAATATAGCATTGAACTTCAATCCTCTAAAGGTAGATACGTATTTGTATAAAATTGCTTCCGCAATTAAATTGGGAAAAGATCGTGATTCTATAGATCAAGAAATACATAGATATAGTTTGATCCAACCTGAAAATTCGGAGACTTTCCTAAATATCTCTACTCTTCAGGTAATTAGGTACCAGCAGACTCAAGATAAAAAATATTTAAGTAGTAGTTATGCTTATCTGGATTTGGCTAAGAAACATGCTCCTAACTTCCTACCCTTCGTTACTAAGGATGCATACTTGCGCTTTGTCACAGGAGACTTAGTTGGGTCCAAAAATATTTTGAGTCAAGCTTTGGTCATTGATGATAAAAATTATTATAACTGGATTTTACGTGCAAAGATCTTTCAAGTACTGAACGATAAAAAGCAAATGGTCTTTTCATTACAAAAAGCTCAAGAGATTAGTCCAGCAGTGTTTACAAAATATACAATTAATCAAGCAAATTTAATGACTGATGTAAGTAAAATAGATCTTTCAATTTACTTCCCTCAGATAGATATTGGTCAATAATATGATCTATCAAAATCCAAATTACTGTATGGGCAACCGTTCAACTTGGGAAAAGCTCCAAGTCGCTTTGGGGATTTTAAAAAATCCCTGGATGCTACTTCTAGACAAACTAGGCTTAGTAAGCGCTCCAAAATATGTCACACAACCAACAGCTTGGCATTCTTCAATGCAGTTTTTCACAAGAGGGAAGACTACAGATGTAAACGATGCAGTTGTAGTAATGTCTGGAAAGGAATATACACCAGAACTAATTGGTTTAAACTCAAGTTTTTCTAAAAATGATGCCCCAGTGATTTTAGACTGCGGTGGTCATATTGGCACATTTGCAATGTACGTAAAATCTATGCTTCCTAATGCCAAAGTTTGGTCACTGGAGCCTGTGCCAAACAATCAGGATCTATTTAAAAAGAATATTGCGCTGAATCAATTAGACAATGTGACTTTAATTCCCTTTGCGTTATATGGTAGTTCCGGAACATTCTACATAGATTTAGCTGGTAAGCAATTTGATGCTGTAAATATTACAACAGTAAAGCCGAGCCATGAAGAATTTATTCAAATTGAGGCATTAACCCTAGATCAGATCCTACAACAATATCAGATCCCAAGTATTGATCTTTTAAAAATGGATATTGAAGGGGCAGAATATAATATTTTTCAAGATAGCTTAGATTCGTTATCAAAAAATGTTAAAAGATTAATAATGGAATTTCATCCTGCTGGAGATAAAGCTAAACGCGATGAGATTTATAACAGACTTTGCGTTGATGGTCCTTTTCGATTGATCTTTGAGACAAAAAATATTTTAGGATTTGAAAATGAATCACTCTCATCCAAGAAGTAAAAATTTTATCACCTGGTTTCTTGTCATTCCGGCATTAGCGTGGTTTTATATTGGCCTATTTGTCACAATGTTTTTGTGGTATCCACATGGTCTTACCACTAGCCAATGGCAAGCTCATATCTTAAATTTTTCGGTAGTGTATGCTTTGTGGCTAATCGTTTTCTATTCATATAGACTTTTCGACTGGGATACTTTTAGAGTCGGATTTGGTTATTTGGGAAAATTAATGAGCGTGCTGCTAATTTGCACACTTATTGCCGTGGTCTATTTTTACCTTCAGCCAAATTTACTAATTACTCCGCGTAGATTTTTGTTAATTCATATTTTGGTGAGTGGTTTTGGAATATCAATCTGGTTTTGGCTCATGAGATATGCTAATAATCTTATTCCAAAAAAACAAATTTATACTTTCAGGGCATCTACATATTTTGATCAAACTAAAGAACTGGTGAGTAATCATAATTATTTGGGAATGGAGTTTTCAGGGAGCTTCGAAGCAGGGCAAGTTCAACCAATCGGTTCGATTGTAATTATCCCAGATAAATCAGAGTTAACCACAGAAATTGAACAGGCACTATTTACTCTCAGAAATCAAGGAGTGAAGTTTGTGGATTTCTATGAGCTTCATGAAAATATCACTAGAACGATTCATTTATCTAGACTGTCTGACTTGTGGTTCATTCACTCAGTTGACTATGGAGCGCATCAATTTTCAGATATCATCAAGCGGGGATTAGATTTAGTCCTTGGGCTCCTGGGTTTTTTAATATTTATTGTGACTTTCCCTGTTGTCGCTGTTTTAATTAAACTGTCTTCAATAGGACCGATTTTTTTTACTCAAAGCCGAGTAGGGCTTAACGGTACAACTTTCACGCTCTTCAAATACCGCACAATGAGGTTAGGCACAGACACAAATACTTGGACTGTTGCACAAGACTCCCGTATTACTTCCATTGGTCAATTTCTACGCGCAACCAGACTAGACGAGCTCCCTCAAAGCATTAATATACTTAAAGGAGACATGAGCATAGTCGGACCTCGTCCTGAACAGGTAAACATAGTTGCTGAGATGCGCGAGCAAATCCCTTACTATGACGAGCGCCATATTGTAAAACCAGGACTGACCGGTTGGGCTCAGCTTCATGTTTACGCCGCGACTGTGGAAGAAACCAAGCGTAAACTGCAGTATGACCTGTACTACATTAAACATCGCAGTTTATTATTTGATATAGAAATCATCCTCAAAACTGCCTATAACATCTTCACTTTGAAAGGGCGTTAGGTGGCAAGTAATGCTATAATATAGATATGATTCAAGCACGCTGGTCACAAAACATTTTACTTGGACTCATTGTCGTAATTTTGGTTCTCTTGGGACTTTGGGGTTTTTCTAATGGAGTAGATAGCGCAAAAGCGCGGCGTGTACTGAAAGATGCTAAAGTTCTCACTGAAGGTTTTACTGAGTTTAAGAAAGATCAAAATCGTTTCCCGAGCACTGGTGAATTTGAAGATAACAATCTTATGCGTAATTATGTAACCAACTTCCCTCCCCAACAATTCCCAGACGCTCTCTGTGAAAAAAGTTTTGACTACTTTAGTGGTTCTTCCCAAGAGTATGAATTACGTTTCTGTTTGCCCAAAGCAGTTGGTGGCTACCAATTAGGCTGGAACACTCTAACACCGCAATGATAGAAGAATTTTATGCGTTAGGATTTTTTGCATTTGTATTTGGTTGCCTCATTGGCAGCTTTTTAAATGTAGTCATTTGGCGATTGCCTAGGCAGGAAAGTCTGACTGGTCGGTCGCACTGTCCAAAATGTAATCATCAGCTTAATGTGTTAGATTTAATTCCACTCATTAGTTTTTTATTTTCTCGGGGCAAGTGTAGATACTGCAAAGCAAAAGTGTCTGTTCGGTATCCAATAATTGAAATCTTAACCGGGGGATTGTTTGCCTTTGCCTATTTTTTATTTCCAATTACCGATATAACTTCTGTAGTTTTTCTACTAAAAGCTTTCGTTGTCATTGCGGTTTGTATTTGTGTGTTCGTCATAGACCTTGAACACTACTTAATTTTAGACAAAATAGTTTTTCCTATTGCTATTTTGATGTTGGTTTTTGCTTTTGCTTTTGGCCAGTACAGCCATATTGGTGCCGCACTTCTTGGCTTTTTGCCATTTTGGGCATTATGGTACTTTTCAAAAGGGAAGTGGATGGGTTTTGGGGATGCCAAGTTCGCAGGGCTTATGGGGCTAATTTTGGGCTTACCTGGCTTTATTGTAGCGCTTTTCCTATCATTTACTCTTGGCGCTTTGACTGGATTAAGTTTAATGGCCGCTGGAAAAAAAGATCTTGGCAGCAAATTACCCTTTGGCACCTTTCTTGCGCTTTCGACAGTGATCTCCTTATTTTTTGGAACTAAACTTTGGGCATTTTACTGGAGCCTGTTATAATATACCAAAGGGCAAGTTAGACCTAAGAAATTAAAATGACTCAAAAACAAAACAAAACCATTCGTGATCAGTCAGGATTTACCATTATTGAATTAATGGTAGTAATTTCTATTATGGCTATGTTAATGACAGTCATTGTTATTAGCTATGCTAACCAGCGAAAAACTAGAAGTACTGTGCTAGCTCAAAATGAGACTATTACAAACATTAAAAAAGTGCAGAGTTATATTCTTTCTTCAAGAAATATTTCAGAAAATACTCCAGCAAAATATTACATAATCAAATTAAGATCAGGTCAGCCTACCTATGAGATTCAGGCAATAGATAACAAGTTTGTACTGCACCAAAATGTCGAAACAGTATCTTTGCCTAGTGATACTATGCTCCACCACCTAGAATTTATCACCAGTGATGGTAAATCAGACGGAGGTGAATATCAAGTATCTTGGCGGGCCACAAAGCTTGAATGTGTGGATGTAATATTTGCTGCTCCATTTGGAAAGATGTATATCAATAACAATCCCAAATGCAATGCAAGTCTCACTGACTTGGTCAAAAATCCTGCCGCTATGTATGCAATAGATGACTTGACTCTTAGGATCACTGTTGGTACTATAGATGGTTCTAAAACCAAGACCATTGATCTTCACGGGATCACAGGAAGAATTGATGCAAACTAAAATTTTTAAAAAACACAATCAATCCGGACAAACTCTAATTGAAACCTTAGTAGCTGCTTTTGTGTTGACAATGGGAATCTCCGCAGCATTAGGGCTTGCCACCTATGCGTTAAATGCTACCTCAAATATTAAGCAAAGAGTAGTTGCAGTTGGGCTTGCTCGCGAAGGAATTGAAGCCGTAAAAAATATGCGAGATACGAATTGGCTCAGAGGTGTTTTATCCAGTGATTGTTTTAACTTTGAGACTCAAGATAACTCAGCTAATTGTTATCGGGACTGGTTAAATCCATCGACAGGTAATGGATATAATATAGATACTTCAGGCAAAACACTTACTTACAATTTAGAGTTTAATGCTAATGAACCTTTGTTTTGGAAGTTGCAAGAAACTGATAGGAATTTTGGTTTAAATTTTTCATACGAAAATATGGAAATGGGTACTTACTTTACTAAAGGGGGAACTACTGTCACAGAAAGTAATAGTGGTTTTGGTAGGGCTATTACCATTACTCCAGATAATAACTTTAAACCTTTTGACCAAGATACTGGACCAAGGCTAAAAGTTACTTCTGAAGTTTGGTGGTCAGACAGAAATTGTCCAATATCTGACACCATTCCTGAGGACCCTGCTTGTAAAATTAAGCTTGAAACCTACTTAACTAACTGGAAAACTTTCTAAAATGCTCAAACTTAAATTAACAGATAATTCAGAGCAAGGGTTCACTTTGATGGAAATTTTAGTTGCCACCGCAATTTTCACTGTGGTAGTTTCTGCTATGTTAGTGTTGTTTAATAACACCCTTCAGATTAACCGTAAAGTACAGTCCTTAAGGCAAGTCTCCCAAGGAACTAGAAACTTTACCGAAATGATTTCTCGTGAAATTCGTAATGGCCGAATTGATTATGCAAGTACCAATGGGTATTGCGATAGTAGAAAATATTCTGATTCAGATAATCAGTCTTTGGCAATTATCAATAAGGCTGGCGAACGAATCTGTTTTTACCTTGATCAAAATGACCAATCTTTATATATTGCCAAATATGGTGATACGGGCACTGTCGTAGAAAAAATTAACCCCCCAAACTTCTTGGTTTTACATAAAAGATTTAGAATTATAGTGCGACCTCAAACAGATCCAAACCCTGGAGGAACCCAATTCCCAGGAATTCAACCTATGGTTACAATTTTAGCAACATTTTCTTACCAGCCACCAAGTGGAGAAGTTGCAGTAGAGATTCCATTTCAAACAACAATTTCAACAGACATTTATGATATCCCAGCATTCGCAAAATAACTTCGTTTCAATGAACGAAAAGCAGGCAGGAGTAACTCTCATGCTGGCAATTTTAATTCTATCCGCTTTAACGGCGATTGCTTTTAGCCTTGCCACAATAGTATTTATTGAAATTAAATCATCAGGTGATGCTTTGCGAACTGAACCTGCTATGTATGCCACTATTGGGGTAACAGAAGAGGCCTTGTTCCAATACAAAAGATTTATTGATCCTGTTGTGTACGGATTTAATGTTGTTCAATGTTCGTCTGATTCAAAAGAAGCGCATCTTTGTGATCTGAATAATGTTAATTTAACCATGCCTGGCGATCAACCTATCACTTATGACGAAAGTCCGAGAATAGAAGTAATTCCAAAAGGTACCACAAAAACTTTGCCAATGTATTCTGCGAATAATTTTGATAAACAATACGAATCGGTTATTGTAGAGATGCTACCAATCGGTAGTAGTGCAGATCTTCAGGTAAGTTTTATTAAAACAGATACATTTGGTACAGTGACAAATATTCCAGCAACTCCTGTAACAATTTCTGAAGGTGGTAGTCCGTTTGAATACACAGCTTTCAGTGGTCCGGGACAATATGATTTAGTTCTAGATAATTCTAAAAATGAAAAAAGTGATGTATCGGTCAGTATTACTACAACTAGAGTGAGAAATGCCCAACCTGAAGGTTTGCCATTTCTTGGGGAACAAGTGTTAAGAATTGAGGCAGATCATTTGGGCCTCACTCGTACTTATCAAGTAAGAATCCCAATCCCGTAAACTTTCAAAGTAAATAAAAAACCTCAGCTAAGCTAAGCTGAGGTTTTTTATTTTGAAATTTTATTGTGGTATTTGTAGTACTTGCCCCTGTTTTAAAGTAAACGGTGCTTTAAGATTATTAATTGTAGCTAAGGTTGTCCATTCTAATTTATTGCTCTGCGCAATTGAGAATAATGTATCTCCAGTCTTCACTTTGTAGTCGCGGAAGCTTTTCTCTTCTTGAGGGGTATCTTGTGCTCCCAAGACTTGTGGCTCTGGTTTGCTTTGTGGACTAGAATGACTGAATACTAGGTAACCTGCCCTAATCCCTAAAACTGCACTAATAACCAAGAAAATGAGGGTGATGTGAGGAAGAAAGCTACCTCGACCGCTATTACGGCCAACGCCTAGCATCAATTTACGAGATAATTTTACTTTCTGTTTCGGTGAATTCATAAGTGAGTTTCTTTATCTATATTTTATCATAATTTTATCTGAATTTTACTATAGCGTGGGGATAAGTAGATAGGTATAATATAGATAAGCCAGATATTATTTAAAACTATGTCAAAACTAATCACTGAACAAGAAGCAAAAAAACTGATTGAAAAATTACACCTGCAAATTGAAGATTTGCGGTACCGGTATCATGTGCTAAATGACCCAGAAGTTACCGATGTAATTTATGATTCTTTAACACGCGAATTACATAAACTCGAAGAACTATTCCCCAAATTAAAAGATGTGAATTCAGCCACTAGTAGAGTGGCGGGGAAAGCTTTGGATAAATTTATAAAAGTGCCGCATAAAATTAGGATGCTATCTTTGAACGATGCTTTTGGTGAAGATGAAGTCAGGGCCTGGGAAGTAAGAATAAAAAAGCTTTTACCAAACAGTACTGCTGTGAGAAATGGATTAGAATATTTCGCAGAATTGAAGTTAGATGGCCTCGCTGTTTCGTTAATATATGAAGATGGTGAATTTGTTCGTGGGGCAACTCGGGGAGATGGTTTCATTGGGGAAGATATTACTCAAAACTTACGAACAATTAAATCCATTCCTTTAAAACTACGCACACCAAAAAATTTACCTATGCCAAAGCTCCTAGAAATTCGTGGAGAAGCCATTATGCTTAAATCTGTTTTAAAAGATTTAAATATAGAACAGGAGAGGCTCGGTAAACCTTTGTTTGCAAATACTCGCAACGCAGCCGCAGGGAGTCTCCGTCAGCTTGACCCAAAACTGGCTGCTAGTCGCAGGCTTTCATTTTTTGCCTACGATATTGCTGAATTGGTTTGGTCAAAAGAATCAGAGAAAAAATTTACTCCCGCTACCCATTCAGCTGAGCATGCTTTGATGCGTGAATTTGGTTTCCCAGTGGATAGACATGATCAAGTGTGTAAAAACATTGATGAAGTGATGGCGTTCATTGTAAAAGTGGGCAAGCTTCGCGACTCGTTGCCGTTTGGAACGGATGGTATTGTAATCGCAGTAAATAGCTTGGACTTTCATGAGCGCTTAGGTGTAGTGGGAAAAGCCCCTAGATATTCCATTGCGTTTAAATATCCTGCTGAACAGGCAACCACGCGCGTGCTTGAAATTCGCGTCAATGTTGGCCGTACAGGAGTACTAACTCCGTTTGCTGTGTTTGAGCCAACCCCAGTCGCAGGCTCTACTATTAGCAAAGCTACGCTACATAATTTAGACCAAATCGAAAGATTAGATGTCCGTGTGGGAGATACAGTGGTAATAGAGAAAGCTGGTGATGTTATTCCTGCTGTGGTAGAAGTCATGCCAAAGATGCGCACAGGGAAAGAAAAGAAATTTAGCATGCCTAAAGTTTGCCCAATTTGTGGTGGTTCAGTAGAGAAGCGTGAGATTGGTGGCACAAAAATCGGGGTGCAAAAAACATCAGCGGCACACTATTGTACTAACCCACATTGTCCTGCAAAGAACCAGCGTGGTATTGAACACTTTGTCACCGCTTTTGATATCTATGAAGTTGGTCCAAAAGTTATCGCTCGTTTTAAAGATGAAGGTTTGATCTCCGATGCAGCAGATTTGTTTACTCTTGAAATTGGTGACATCAATACTCTGGATAGGTTTGGGCAGAAGAGTGCAGAGAATATTATTGCTTCAATCGAAAGTCGGCGTAGAGTTCCACTTGCTCGTTTTGTATATGCGCTTGGAATTGTAAATGTTGGGGAACAGACTAGCGAAGACTTAGCTCAAGCGTTTGGTTCGCTAGAAAAACTTAGTAGTGCAAGCCTGGATGAGATAAACGCAATTGAAAATATTGGCAGTATAGTTTCTGCAAGCGTGCACGATTGGTTTAGGCGTAAAGAAAATATTAAGTTTGTTGAAAAACTTCTTAACAATGGCGTTATCATTTTAAATCCAGAAAAAAAGAAAACAGGAAAATTAACCGGCAAAACTTTTGTGATTACCGGTACTTTAGATACCATGTCTCGCGGGGAAGCGAAACAATTAATCAAAGATCGTGGCGGCAAGATTACGGAAAGTGTTTCTAAAAAAACTGACTTTGTGGTGGTGGGTCTTGAACCAGGCAGTAAGTTTGAAAAGGCGAAAAGTTTGGGAGTGAAAATTTTGGACGAGAGAGAGTTGCAGGAGTTAGTGAGATAGTTTAATATCTTGATTAAGGATACTAATTTTACACCACAGTTCTAAAGGAGGACCTATGCAAAGAATTAGTCAAAGTACATATACCGCTTTGCGGCAAATTGAAATGCTCCCAGAAGACCAAAAAGATATAGCTTGGGAGATTTACAGTAAAGTTGAAAATATTCAGTTGCTACAACTTACCCCACCCTTAATTGGTTTTTGTTTATTGTTACCCGTGTTCATCCTTTTGTGTACCGAGTTAAGCTGGTTGGGTATTCTGTTTTGCCTCATCTTGTGGCCAGTTTCTTTAGTCGTAAGTATTAAATTTCTCAAGCTTTGCTTTTTTGATTGGCTTATTCAAAGACAAGTAGATAAGATCTCGCTTCTTATAGAAATGGATGATAGCGGACCTGAAGCATTTCAAAATCTAATTGCCAGTATTCCATACATTAAATGGATCGCTGAAAAGTACAATATTTCCTGAGAAATTCACCTAAATTTCTCAATAAATCTTGAAGGATTTGCGTTTTCTGCAATCCTTCTTTTTTCTTACAAAAATTGCCAAAAAACCCTTGACAACCTTTCTTCTATATATTAGTATGCCTATACGATTTAACTCCTTAAAAAAGGCACATATATAATGTTAAATTCTTCATTAAACCATCACTTTACGCGGCTCATGTAACTAGCGCTTTTTTATTCGCTACTTACGCCGCTATCGCGGTTTTTTTGTTGCCTGATACATTTGTCTAAATCGTCGTACATTTTAAAATCGTTGTCACTATATATTTACTGCTCACGGACCTGCAGCCATTCCGATTAATATTTGGGAATCCAGGCAAGCTAGATACGGACCCTTAAATGGGCATGAGCAGTAGTTACATGGTTGCAACGAACATAAAGTTAGAAAGTAAGAATTGCATGCAACATCTTTTGCAAGAATGTGTATTACTTTAAACCTTTGTGGTAGCCAAGCACTTTCCAAATTGAATAGTGGTAACGTATTCTGAAATTCAACCGTTCAGAATATGTAATTGTAAGTAAATCAAAAATCTTTAATATGAGGGATCATATTAAAGTGAACATTGCATCTAAATTAAAACATTTGTCATCATCGATTTAACGACGATGGTGGTCGCAAATTGTTTGTCAAATATCCTGTGTATTCTAACTTAAGCAATTAAGAATGAATAAAACAGAGAAGGGTATACGGTGGATGCCTTGGTACTATGAGCCGATGAAGGACGTGGTAACCGACGAAACGCCTCGGGGAGCTGGTAAACAAGCTTTGATCCGGGGATGTCCGAATGGGGAAACCTATATGTGTGAAGCACATATGCCTATATACCGTGGGGTATATAGTGTGGGAACCATGCGAAGTGAAACATCTCAGTAGCATGAGGAAAATAAAGAAAGAGAGCGTAAGCTCTTGTCGATTCCCTTAGTAGTGGCGAGCGAAAGGGGAAAAATATAGTAATTTATTCATCGAACATGTATGTTCATGGCCGGTGAATAAATTAACTATTAGCCCAAACCTATCTTAGTGTTGTCGACGGAACGGAGCAATCCAATCTAGAGACTTAAAGCTTACTGGCGTTGCAAGATAGGTGTTGTAAGGTTGATCATTATGATTCAGTAAAGTCATTAAGGAAGCCAAATTTAATGTAGCAGAACAATCCTGGAAAGGAAGACCAAAGAGGGTGATAGTCCCGTATAGCAAAACATTATATAATTCCTGATCAATTCTTGAGTAGGACCAGACACGAGAAATCTGGTGTGAATCCGCGTAGACTAATACGCAAGGCTAAATACTCATAGTGACCGATAGTGAACAAGTACCGTGAGGGAAAGGTGAAAAGCACCCCGGAAG
>CAZXPB010000011.1:0-26080 GCA_964642585.1 uncultured Candidatus Saccharibacteria bacterium | reverse complement strand
CTTTTGATTTTCCTCATTACAAGCATTACACCACTGCTCAGGATATGCAGTTTTTGCTCGCCAGTAATCATCAATACTAAACCATTTTGCCTGCACAATTTCGCCATCACTAAATGTTAAATCATCTGACGAACCATTGTATAAATATGCATAGCTTTCATAAAAATGTAGGTGGTCTTCATTAGAAAATTGACCTTTATCAATTAGGTGAAGCTGGCCAGGTTCAATAGTTAAGCCAATTTCTTCCTGAAGTTCTTTAACAGCCGTTGCACTATGAGACAACCCTGCTGGCACGTGTCCGCCAAAATAGGTTTGCCATTTTCCAGGGTTACCAGCCACTGACTCTGAACGCTTTGAAACCATCAATTGTAAATCCTTATTTACTAACCAGACATTAACTACTCCGTGCCAGTGCTTAACTGGTTTTTCGTGGACTACTGAACGTGGCAATGGACTTAATGTATTGCCCTGTTCATCGTAAACTTGAAGAAGTTCGTCAGTTTGGTTCATATAAATGTTAAAAGTGGTGAGGAAATTAAATTGTTCCAAAATTTAATTACTTAAACTAGCCGCACTTTGTATTCTATTAACTAACGGTCATTTTTATCTTTAAATTCCTGAGCAACCTTTTTTGAATAAACTATGGATTTTTCTATTTTATCAATAAAGCCATTTACTTCAATTTGCTCTTTGGTTTGAGGATCAATGAACTCAGAAATTCTTCCATATTTTAGCTTTATTTTTGAAAGAGCCACGAAGCTAACGGCTTCATTCAAATCAGATTCTTTCCAATAAAATAAATCACTAGGTAATTCTGTCGAATCTGGTAAGCCACTTTGTAAATTTATAACTTTATTTCTTTCCTCTGCAAACCATGCCTCATTCTCTTTCTGTGATTTTATTTTCTTAATCTCATCTTGTTCGTATCTGACAAATATTTTTGCCAAATCTTCGGATGCTTGACTAAGCTCTTGTCGAGCAATCTGAAGTTTTTCTCTATCAATATCATCGCCTCTTTTGGATAACACATCATCTGGATTTTTTACTACTCCAGAAATATGCCTTTTTTGAAATATTTTAGGAATACCCAACAATCCATCACTGACATCTCCCCACTCTTTATTAAGGTCTTTCACTTTAAAGCGGTGGGGTTCCAATGTTCGGCCATATCCCAAAGATAATATATCGAAGCTTAAACCTAAGTCTTTCAAAGCATTAACCAAAGGTTTCAACGAATTTCCATCCATAATGACCTCTGTAACAACCAATAATCTTTTTTCGCGAGAATGTGCTGCTTCAGTAATCCCTGTAATGTATTCAATAAGTTTTTCTTGCTTCTCGGATACATCTTTAGCGTCCTTAGAGCCAGCTACAAAATTTAGCTTGAGCTGCTGGTCTGAATTTTTATAATATTCTTTCATAGCCTCATATAATAAAAGCCCAGCCGCTCTACCCGAGGTATCTTCAGCTAAAATCATGTCATACTCTCGATCTTTTATACGTTCACTAATTAATCCATTTGCCTTCGTTTCGTATCCGTAACTGCTCTTTGGCTCTGGTAGAGAAAATTCAAACCTTTCCAACAAATCCTGAACTTCGGGAGATAGCTCCTTTTTCTCATTTTCCTCTGAATTTATAGCGAAGCTTCTTTCAAAACCTTGTTCCATAATCGTATTATATCAAAAATCAAGTAAAAGCAGTATAATTAAGTAAATAAGCCTGACAAAAAACATGCCAGAAAAATTCAATCAACAATCGGAGTCTGTACCGGATTCATCTATAGAAAAAAGTACAGAGGTTAGATATGACATAAATCCATTCGATCACTATAGAGAGAGGGCAACTGAAGGTGACGAAGAAATTACTGGTTCTAATATTGCTAACAAATTACATAGACTAATATATTATGATGGCAACATTGCTGGGGCTAAAGAATTATTTGATACTTTAGAGCAGAGGGAAAAGGAATTGCCTGAAGTAAAGCGTGCGCTCCTATCAGAATTTACAGAGATTTTGTTTAGTCCAAGTCGAGGTATTAACGTAGCTGAAAATTTAGCTAATGATTTTAATTTATCTCACTACGAAAAAAATGAAGCTATTTCTGAATATATTTCCGAAGCAAGATGTACATATTATAGTGATAGTCATTTGAAAAATCTTCGGGCGATAATGGAAAAATATAATATTCCTACAGAGGAAGTGGCAAGATCTGCTTACATACAAAGGGAAAGATCCTCGAGCTTATTTGATAAATCAAATTTAGAAGATCTGACTAAAATTTTAGGATTAGATGAAAAAAGGATCGAACAGGAAACCAACTCTATCTTTGCTGTTTTGGTAGAAAGTATTCTAAAAGAAGATTTTCAAAAGGATGATTTTACAAGTGACAACGTAAACAGTACGGCACTCAAAAAGACATACGATTTGAGCCGTTTATTAGAGAGATTTACTATACCTAACAGTTTAGTATACCCTGCAATTTTATCTCTTCTTGAGAAGTGCGTAGTAGAAGCTCCTCAGCAAATGAAGTTTATCCAAACAATAATTGATGCAAGTCATTTACCCAGGGAATTATTGAATACTCCTGCCATTGCAGAACCATATTATCAATACACTATCAAAAAACTTGAAAAGGGATATGGGGAAGGTAGTCACAATTCTTATAACCTTGATCGGATCGTTGGAGATTTTAGCAAGAGGCATGGTTGGAGCTCAAAACCACAATTTATCATTTTACCTAATGAATATTACCATAAACAAGAGTTAAGTGAATGGATAGAAAAAGCTATTGAACAATTTATTACTAAAACCATTCACGGAAGTGATGTTGAACAGCTTACCGAAACTTTTATTCCTAAAGAAGTAATAGCTAAAGCTTTAGCTAAAGCGATGATTAGTAGGAAAATAGAAGAAGAACCTTTACAGGAAAACCTTATTAAACTTTTAGAACAAATTCCGATCTCGCCTGAGGTCAAAAGAGAAGCGGCAAAAGAAATCATTCCTAAAGCTCTAATTTCTGCCGATACAAATACTGTCGATTACATCCGTACACATGTAGCTTCCTTCTCAAAATCAGAAATTGAGCAAGCATGTAGGGTGGCGTTTTTTAGTACAACAAAGTTTCACCATAAAAGAATACTTAACGAGTATGCCGACGGGTCTATAGACCCTACTCTCACAAAAACTGTGGGATTATTTGGTGACTTTGCAAATGAATCAAATTACGAATTAGTTTCATCACTCTTGAAAGGGGTTGTAAATAACAAAGCAAAACAATTTGGCATATCAAAAAGTGGCCAAGAGGGCATGATTCAACTTGAAAAGCGCTTGCAAGGACTTAAATCAGAATTCTTAAGTGAGAGCTTCGATGTCGATACATTACTTAACTCCGATATAGCTCAAGATTTTTTCAAATCATATATTAGATATGAGGATGCTCAATTTGGAGGCCATGACGAAACAGGGTTTCAGGAGACACTTCTTCAATACAAGCAAGGTCAAGAAAATGGTTCCCGTAAGAGATTAAATCCTAACCTAACTCCTTCCGATGAGGTTAAAATCGCAAGTGTTGATAGGGATGCACAAAATCAATTTGAATGGGGAGAACATTTTTTACCTCGCTACGCTACATTGGTGACTGACATTCAAACTGCAATTAAGCATAGCCAAGAAAAATCTCCAATTAGCAAACTGGTAGATATTATCGAGACCAAAAGAAAAGATGTGTTGACGAATCTCAAAAACAAATCCGAAAAAATTGAGAATCAGAAAGCCTCTGCAAACCTCAATGAGAGAATAAATAATTTAGAGGCTGCCAACATCCGTTCGCTGAAAGATTTTCAATCAAACTTTTTGGTTCTATCTTCTTTTAAGGAATTTCATGAGGAAATTCGAAAGATTATGTTTGTGTGGTCTGTTAGTAAAAACAGGTCTAGAATAAATGAAAAATTGGAAAAAGTAGAGCCAAATCACCCTAGCGTTGAAGGTGTATCTGATGTGATTGATTTCATTGATCATATCACCAATCAAGAGACGATGGCTAAATACTTTACAGATAAACAAGCTAAGAATGCTTTTGAAAAACTAACATCTACTGTCGCTCTCCAAGAAGAACTTTCTCGTGCACAAAATCAAGGTACTAAAGGAACTAAATCCTTTGAATTTATTCCCACAAGAGGACTACTTATGGAATTTTCAGGTCACATTGCTGATGCGTGTTGGGCTGAGAAATATAATATTGGCGAGGAATTCCCAAATCTTTCTTCAGTTACCTTTGTTCAAAATAAAGGGGCCAGTTTTGAACGTCTTGCCGGAGCTTCTTTACTGATTGAAGCAAAAAGTAAAAAAGGTGATAACCTGTTAATAATTAGAGGGTTGAATCCACTACAAAATATTATCAATGGATTAAGTCCTGAAGATTTCTATACAAAATATATAGAATATTTAAGGCCGATTGCAGAAAAAATGGGAAGAAAACTTGCAATCGTAATTGATGATCATTCTGGAGGATCTTCAACAAACCGCCCTGTATTATTTAATTATTTGAAAGGGTTGGAACTTAAGAAAGTTGTATTAGATAACAGTCCAGGGACAAAATTCAATGGTTACGATATTACCCATGATTGTTTTCTAGTAGAAAGCTAAGTAAATACTACAATCAAAAAATACTTAGTATGATAGCTTAAAAAGCTATAACCCATATTGTCCACCACCATAAACACCCATATAATTGACTATTTTATCATTTATTGACAAATACCATAAAATATGGTATTTTATATCGTTGCTCCGACAACTAAAACCGGCGATCAAAATACAAAAAATGTCTGAATGTACGACTGGTCTTTGGAGGCTTTGGCTTATATAGACTTGATGCATTCTGGCAACGGAGGAAAAATGACATTTGTAATTGGAAATGAAAACGAGCGTGTTAGCACAGGAGATATAAAAACTCTCTTAGAACGCACCGAGGCACGACAGCTCCCGATCAATCATCGCGATATAACTACCTTCATTCGTTACCCAGGCGGTTCACTGCCTGAGCACTGCGTAGGTATACAGATGCTGCCGACAGAGTTTGAAGCAATTTCAAACTCAACGCCTTCAATGTTTGTTAGCCAACTCTTGGTTTCGCCGTCGAACGGGCTCTGCATGGTGACCAAGATTAGCGGTAAGTTTGCTGCAATCTGTGGAGACAGAAAGTATACATACAAGTTAACTCCGCAGGAAAGGGGTATTTCCGAGAAAACACAGATACGAATAATTGGGTTCACTCCCAAAGGACAACCCATCGCCTACGAAGATATCTATGCGAAGTGCAGCGGTGATTCAAATGCACTATACATAGGCAACAAAAGGATAGACGGGAATTTCGAGCAGCCATCCATGTTGCCCGGGAATATAATCATCTTCAAAGGTCACGAGGGTCTCGTACACACTGACGCATACCTTATGAAACCACCCTATAAGGAAATGATGGCGACTAGAACGGAAGGTTGGATTCCTCCTTATTGGGGTTTAGACCCATCGGGAAAACTACTGTACGTAAGTGCGTATGTAAGTACCGTTCGAGACGAGCCCCCTTGCCTTGTGGATGCACAAAGCCGCCTTTCGAATCTGTCTTTCAGATTCATAACCCACATTTCTCATTCGGGGAATGATCAATATTTTCTGGATTACTTTGGTTTGGTCAAACAGTTTGATGCTGAAGGCAATCTCCAAGAGATGCTGGGAAAGATTGAGTGTTTCAGGGATGTTGAATACAAATGGGGTCTCACGCGCGTTGATGATAGATCTGAGAGTGTTAAACCAAAATGGTGCTTTGTCGTCAAGCGCAGAGATGGGCTGGAATCGTGGGTAGTCGATGAAGTGGCTCAACCACCTTTCGACCTTGTTAGCCCGCTCTTCCAAAAAGATGGGAATTGGTTCTACTATGCTTACATTGCGGGTAGACGCCAACTTCTCACTATGACTATACCGTAGACTCTTTGATTACAAACTTGCAATGCCGTGGTTCTATAACAGAATCACGGCTTTTTTCTAAGACAACAAAAAAACGCCTTTTGGCGATCATCGACGCGTCTCGTGCGCCCGGGACGCGTACGCTCCTCGGGCTAGCCCGAGGTGGCTGGGGTACCAGGATTCGAACCTGGGAATGGCTGGACCAGAACCAGCTGCCTTACCACTTGGCTATACCCCAATCTATGATATAATAACACTATATGCTACGCATTTCAAAATACGTTTTTTACGTGCTGATAGGTTTAGTCATTTGGGGACTATTCTGGTTTTTACCAAAATACTCATATGTCCAAAAAAATCCTGGATATTGTGTGAACCTAACTCAACATTTGTACTATTGCGGCACTCAAGCAGATCTTAAAGAGATGTTTGAAGCAACTCTAAAGAAACAAAACGAAAACCGAAACTAAAACAATGAAACATATTCCATACACAAGCCGCATCTTTATTGGTTTGTTTATCATCACAATGCTATTAACTTACATAGCGTTGACTTTGAGTATTCAGTACAGTAAAGACTTAGAACTAATGAGCCTAACTAACCTATTCTCAAATAACAAACCGGTAACTCAAGATACAAAAGTTGAGCTCCTAGATACAACAGACTGGCAAAACTATACAGACAAAGCCTACCCACTCAGTTTTCTTTATCCAACAGGTTGGACTGTAACTGCGACTGCGCCAACAGATTTAGGATTCTACGACATCACAATCAAGCCACTAGATAAAACTCCTAATTTTCATATTTCAATTAGCAACGAATCTTTCTTAGGATTTGATGGCCTGACCACCACACCTTACAAACACCAAAACCTTGAAGGACAATCGGTGAATAATAATTTAATTGGTTTGAAGTCAGGGGAGTACTACTATACTTTTGATGGTAGTCTCAACCCTAAACTTCTTCCGGAGTTTTTGACTCTGATGAATTCTGTGAAGTTTGAGTAGCCCAAATCCCACTTAAGATACCCCAAAATCCGAGTATCAATGCCCCACCCAAATACAGATCTGGCAAAGAATCATCGGATCTGAATGCAAATCCAAATAACCCGATCATGAATAAAATTGCGCCTGCAACACGGGCGTAATTTTTTGGTTGTTTTAGAAACGGCATAATCACTGCCCATACTCTAAATAGTTGTAGTTTTTTCATAGCTAAAAGATTATACTATTACCCCGCCTCCAACGCAAATCTGCCCATCATACAAAACTAAACTTTGACCACTAGCAATGGCTAATTGTGGCTTTGGAAACTTTACTAGAAAATGATCACCATTTTTAGCAGCGCGGTTTTTCTGAACTGGCTCAACAGTCACCGCCACAAGTTCTCCTTGATGTCTAAACCTTGCAGAAAGTTTTACTGGAAAAGACAGGGGAGTCGTAATCCAATTTAAACTATGTAACTCAACTTCCCTAGTTTCTAAAAGTTTATCATTTGGATTGTTTGTAACTACCAACTCATTTTTTTTCAGGTCTTTACGAACAACATACCAAGGCCCACCAGCACCAACCTTCACACCTTGCCTCTGACCAATCGTGTAATATGCCAACCCTTCGTGGTTGCCAATCACCTGCATCTGAGTTGTAACGATCTTACCAGGTTTTGGTTTTAACTTTTGATCCAAAAATTCCTTTAAGCGAATTTTACCCACAAAGCACAAACCCATGCTTTCTTTTTTATTGGCATTTGGCAATCCAATCTTCTTCGCCAATGCTTTTACCTCAGACTTTTTCATTCCACCGATCGGAAAAAGAATATGCGGGAGTTGGGGAGTGTGAATATTGTAGATGAAGTAGGTTTGATCTTTAAAATCATCTTTGCTACGACCAAGGAAATACAGATACTCATCATCAGGCTCAACTGCCTTAGCAGTACTACTAGAACTCTTTTTCAAAATTGATGACTTCCCTACCGTTTTACCAAAAAAGTTATCCACAGGTTGTGCGACACGCAAAAAGTTATCCACAGGCTTGGTTCGTGTAGCAGATTTTTTATTTTTCGCAAGTACCTGTGCGTAATGCCCAGTTGCGACATAATCAAAATTATTTTTCATCGCCCAGTTGTACAACATTTTAAATTTAATCTCTTTATTGCACATTACATCTGGATTTGGAGTTCGTCCGGCTTTGTACTCTTTGAAGAAATAATCTAAAACATTCTTCTCGTATTCTTTTTCGTAGTTCACAGTGTGCATCGGGATACCTAAAAATGCTGCCACGCGCAGTGAATCTTGACGATCCTCAAGCCACGGACATTCATCGTATTTAAGGCCTTTGGTTTGCGACCAATTTTTCATAAAAACTGCTTCAACTTCGAATCCAGCCTGAATTAATTTCCATACTGAAACTGCAGAATCTATTCCGCCTGACAACGCCATCAATACTCGTTTTTTCTTCAAGTTTTTAGCCATATTAGCTAAATTATAGCAAAATTCCCTTTTTCATGTAGCTATTGACAATTTCTTTAATTTATGCTATAATATATTCATTAAGGTTTGAAATAGAACCTAAAATACAATTTGTAGGAGAATTGATAAAATGAGTAAAAAAGTGGAGTTATTTATTCTGGATCTCTTTTCGGGGATCATAGGCTTGGGTTTTGGCATAATAGTGCCATTTATGATCTCATTCATGATCCAAATGGCATCGATTGACATGCCACGTGAACAGCAAGTTGCAAGGGAGTTTTTACCTTTGTTTCTTGTGAGTATAATAGCATCTGTATGTTTGGGTTTCGTAATCCAGATATATAAAGAGGTTCCACCACTCGCAGTGTTCTACGTTGGCTTCAACGCGGCATTCATCTGGTGGTTATACTTAGGTGCACAATTGCCCGATGCCGATGGAAACGGCACGATGTACGAACTCCTCCTGACAGTGCATCTAGTACTGGCAGGCCTACTGCTAGTAATGACACTGGCGTCAAAGCTTACATTCGTAACTGGCAAGGCCCGTCCTGGTCTTGTCACAGACGAAAAAGACTAATCTTCAACTTCGCAAAAAGCGGCAGAGAATTTATTCTCTGACCGCTTTTTCATTTACCTAATTGTTTTGTGAGCCGAGCCCCAAGCGGGCGAAGGCGAACCTTTAGTGAAGAATAAACATTTTAAATATTATTGCATCATGGATCCGAATTTCGCTTGCAACATCTTCTTATGTTTCGCTTGCAAGTCATCGTATACTTCGCGAATGTTACGTGCAATCTCTCCTCTATCCCCTACAATGGAATCAGAAACTTCTACACTTTTTATTTTTTGATTCCCATCAATAATAATTTTAATCTTTTCACCAGGTGACTTCCCTACTACCTCTTCACCGCCAAGCATCATTTCTAATTGCTTCGCTTGCTTTCGCATCTCGTTAATATCTTTCATCTTATCAAATAGACCCATAGTAATTCCTTTTCGTATTAATGTTAATTTTTAGTTTAAAGCGATAGTCTCACTAGCTTGTTCTTGTTTAATAACGCCGTGAATATAACGTAGCACCGCTCCAAAACATAGTAGCAAAAGCAGAAGGAAAATCAAAATGCCAATCAGTGGAATAATTGAAAGAATGGATAATGCCACTGTCCCAATCAGTAATGCTTGCCAGTCAACGACCATCTCAGATTTTTTGTTCAACACATCGAGAATCCAGCTACCAGCAAAAATACATGTCACAATAGATGCGACCACCAACAGCACCAACCAAACTAGGAAGATTAATACTGCCAGGTAAATCCCAACAATAGTTACTGCAAGGAGAATAAGAGCAAATGGCGCAACGAATAGCGCCAAAAAACCAATCCCTAAGTTTGCCCATGATTTAGTTAACACGGAACCGACAATCTGTTTAGTTGTTTTCGGAAATAGTTTAATGACTAAGAAACCAAGTAGAGCGATTCCAATTATCTTCACAACAAACATGATTGAGAAAATTGCAGCGACAGCTTTGCCTGCTTCCCCACCTTTGTGTTGTGGGAGTGTTTGGAAATCAATAGTACTAACTTGTGCGCCCTCTTGCACCACCGCTGGAGTATTTCCTTTAAAGGTGATTTTGTTTGGAACAACAGCAGACTTCCCAAAAGTCAGAGTACCATTGGATATAGCTACAAAGGTGCCAGTAACCGCACTATTAATACGGATCATTTCTGCATTTACATTTACATTGCCGCCCACTGGAGCATCTAGCGCAATGTCACCACCGGCAACATAGAAATCTTTTGCAACACTAGCTTTTTCAGTAACATTTAAAGTGCCGGCAAGCATGATTACATCGCCGCCAACTTTACTGTTAATTGTCACAGTCCCACCCAAAATTCGTACATCACCACCAACGCTGCCGTTGATTATGACAGTTCCACCAGCAATGACAACATCTTGTTCAACAGGTCCTTCTAACGTAAGTGTACCGCCAACTGCATACAAATCGCCTGTGGTTGTACTATTGATGAACACGCTTCCCCCTGCAACATATGCATTGTTGTGAGTTTCTGATGAAGATAAAGTGACATTACCGTTTTCATCTGCTGGGTGCAAAAATTCTGCTGCAGATGCGACAGGCACAAACATAGCACTAAGCACAAAGAGTGCAGCTGCACTGGCCAACATTGAACCAAATATTTTTTTCATATAATTAAAATTAATTATTAGTGGTTTTAAAAATGAGTTAGAAAAGTTGAGCGCCGCGCGTCGGCTCTGCTTTTTTTGCTTTCTTCGGCGCTTTTTTCACTGACGCTAAAGTTTCTGCTGCGTGTTGCGCAGTAGGTAATTTTTCCTGTGCGGCACGAGCGTTAAACCATAAACAATATTCACACGCTTCGCCCGAGTTCGGAATGGTCTTACTTTCCAAACACTCTTTGATTTTGTAAATAACAGGTTCAACCCAATCATCAGAACCGGTATATGGGATAAGCTTTACATCAAACTCTATTTTTTTATCAAAAGTTTCCTGGTTCGCTCTACCAGTACAGTACACAAAATATCCGGTATCTGAAACTTTTAAATTATTTTTTCGCAGCAACCACTGATAAATTTCCATTTGCTTTCGGTAGGCGTTGTGCCAACCGTTATCTAACTCTGTCACTGGTGCATCTTTTGCAGTTGCTTTGTAATCTACAACAATATACTCCCCTGCGCTGTTGATCCACAAGTCATCGATTGCTCCAGAAATTGTCATTTGAGTTTCTGGATGAAAGTACATCACTCCTTCAAAATTTTCTCGCCAGGCATCTATCTTTTCGTGCGGAGCAGGAATGGCATCAATTTTAAATTCTGTCTGGAAAGGATGCGCCTCCCCTGCTTTGCGGTATGCATCAAATTCATTTTTCAACTGAGTGTCAACGGCGGTGTTAATGAGAAAAGATGGCATTGATGGTCTCTTGGTGCCAAGTTTGTTGTCTATGTAGAAACAGCGGGGACAATTTGTGAATAGTTCAATTTTAGAACGAGAGAGCTTCCACTTTGGCCCGCCATAATTCCACTGAGCAGATCGATTCGGATTGTATTGGTTATATTCAGCCATATTTTTGATTAATATATGTAAATTATAGCATATTTGAGTGGTTTTCCATTTAATAGCCTAACGCTAAGAGGCTTGTCAAAACCTAAATTTTTAACTATAATACTGAGGCTTACTAAAAATTTATTACCTAATGGGGTATCGCCAAGTGGTAAGGCAGCGGCTTTTGGTGCCGCCATTCGTAGGTTCGAATCCTACTACCCCAGCCAACAAAAAAATCGCCTAACTGGCGATTTTTTAATTGCTCGGTCTCTTCGGAACACCACTTGGCGCTTCAGCAGACCCACCTATATCTGGCATTGGGATAGGATCATAACTAATATTCTCTGGTGTTCCCACATATGGCACAATTGTTTCTGCCGGTGCCACTGTCGGTCTTGGTAGAGTTGAAGGAGCTGTAAGTGGAGTAACTGGTTCAGGTGCTACCTGTTTATTTACTGGAGTAAGTAAAATTTTGTTTAAAGATTTTGGAGCAGCAGAAATCTGACTTTCTTTTGGAAGAGCATACCATGGGAATGGTTCCATGCGAGTATTCTTACTAAGTCTAGTAGCAGGTCTGTTACTTCCTGGATCATAAGCAATTTGGACAATTCCACTTGGCACATTAAATTCCTGTGCAGGAAGTCCTGCATGAGCTAACTCCATAAACCGATGCCACATGGGTGCCGCTACAAACACGCCATCACTACCAGCGCGCATGAGGCTACTATCGTTATTCCCTGCCCAAACCCCCGCAGCGATCTGTGGAGTGAAACCCAAAGTCCAACCATCTTTCCAGTTTTGTGTAGTGCCAGTTTTTGCGGCAACAATTCTATCTGGTAGAGTTAGCGGATTTTTTGCACCGAACACATATTGACGTGACAAGTCGTCTGTCATAATACTAATTAACTCATAGACCGCTTCTGGATTTACAGTTTGCGCAGACGGTGCTGAATATTCTTCTAACACATTTCCATGCTTATCTTCAATTCTATTAAAAGGCGTTGCCCCAGTCCCCTTACCGCCGTTGGCCAACACTGCGAACGCACCAACATGATCAACTAATTCAATTTCGCATCCACCCAACACCAAAGACAATCCACAATTTTTAAGTGGCGATGAAATTCCTAAATCATGAGCGGTATTTACAACATTATCTACTCCCACAGTTGCCAGAGTACGCACCGCAGGCACATTTAAACTTCCAGCTAAAGCTTTACGAATAGTAATTAGTCCGTGCGAGCTACCATCATAGTTACGAGGAACATATGGTCGCCCATTAGATGTTCCAAAACTAGTTGGTACATCTAACACTTTAGACATTGGAGTAAGCCCAAATTCTGGCTTGAAGGCAGTTAAGTAAGCGTAGGGCTTGAAGCTACTTCCTGGCTGTCGTTGAGAGGTTGCCACATTTACATTAGGCTCAAACTTACAATTTACCCCCGGTGTACAGCCTGCAGGCTCAGGACTACCAAAATAGTCTTTACCACCAGCCATAGCCAAAATCTTACCACTAGAAGGCTCTACTGCGACAAGGGCAGCGTTGTATGCACCGTATTTCTTGTTATCTGCAGCACCTTCTCTAACCACCTGTTCGGCTAGTTCCTGCAAGTTTAAATCTAGCGTGGTGTAGACTCTTAGACCACCTTGGCGCAAAAACTGCTTGCCGTATTTAGCAGTAAGTTGATTCTGGATCCATGACACAAAATACGGAGCTTTAATTTCTGTTTTCGGTTCTCTAAAAGTAACTTTGACGGCGCTTGCCTCATTTTTTTCTTGCTGAGAAATATAGCCCTGCGTCACCATTTGGTCCAGAATAAACTGTTTGCGATTTTCTAGTTTATCAAAGTTTGCTCCAGTTGGGCTGTAGTAACTTGGCGCTTGAGGAAGCGCTGCCAAGTAAGCACTTTCGGCAAGTGTCAGTTCGTTAGCACTCTTCCCAAAATAACTTTGGGAAGCAGCTTCAACTCCGTAGGCATTGCGACCATAAGGAATTTCGTTTAAATACAATTCTAGAATTTTATCTTTTGAGAAATGAGATTCCACTTTGTATGCCAGTAAAATTTCTCGTACTTTTCTGGTATACGATTTAGTGCGGTCAAGCAATGCATTTTTTACGAACTGCTGAGAGATAGTACTCCCTCCTTGCACTGTGCCACCATTTTTATAGTTCGCAATTGCCGCGCGTACAATTCCTGGAAGAGATACTGCACCATGTTTAAAAAAATCTTTATCTTCAACTGCTATGGTGGCATTTTTTAAATACGGAGATACTCTATCTAAATCAATACTAGTTCTATTATATTCTCCATGAAATTCATACAAAAGTGTGCCATCACGGGAATACAGCTTACTAGACTCGGCTACATCCCGCTCTGTTAATTCTTCATAAGAAGGTAAAGTGGCATTAATATAAAGTAAATAACTGGCGGAAGCAAGCCCGATTAAGGCAAACACGCCAAAAAACCCAATGCTAATTGCAAAAGTAAATTGCCATAAAATGTTTCCAATGCCGCGCAATACTTTTTTCATACTAAATTTCAGTAGTTCTTTACTATATTATATAGAATTTGTGGTATTAAAACAAAAACACGAGTGAGGGCAATCAATCTCGTGTTTATGTAAAATCTTCTTCAATACGACTTAAATTCCAAAACTTTTTGTCGATTGAGAACAGATAATCAGTTCTCACATACAATGCTTTCCCTCGGGTGATGATCATAAAAACTTCATCATCTTCATCTTTAGGATTGTAAGTGCGATTACATGGATATTTCCCAATTGGTAGTGATTCCTTATTTAAATTTCTATCAAAAGCAATCACAGCAGAATTACTGATAATGATTTCAAGTAGAAAGTTAGGTACCTCTACTGGTTTACCCTTCCAAGCTGACATAATACTACCCCCTTAAGTGCGCCGTAGTGGGGCGTCATCTTGCCACGAGCATACGTTATTTGATTGGTAAAGTCAAGGCTTGCTGCTAACTTGGTCTAGCCTAGTTGGAGCGACATTAAAATACTGAAGTAAAAACTGTGCCATCTTTCCAAACGCTGGAGCTGCAGTACTCTCTGCGAAGCTCACAGTCCGTGGGTGATTTACTCTGACAAGCATAACAAACCTTGGATCATCCACTGGAGCAAAACCGGCAAAAGAGCCAATGTTATTATTTAAGTCATACCCTTTTCCGCCTTTCAATGGCACCTGCGCTGTACCTGTTTTCCCTGCTACATAGTAACCCGGAACTTGAGCTTTTTTCCCATGACCATTTTCAACCACATTGACTAACATCGCGGCAACTGTACTAGCCGTTTGCGTACTAATTGGATTACCAATTTCTCTTGGTTTTGTTTCAAAAACCTCTCCTGCCCCGGAAATTCTAGAAGACACTACGTACGGTTGCATCATTTTCCCACCATTAGCTAACGCACCGTAAGCCTGCACCATTTGAATTGGAGTAATATTTAACCCTTGACCAAAAGATGCAGTGTGATAGTTAACACTAATGTTGCCACTTAAGTTACTCAAATCTCCTTTACTTTCTGCTACTTCAATGCCAGTCTTTTTCCCAAACCCGAATCTGTCAACATACTCCGCAAATGTTTTATTACCAATAGTATTCTTAGCAAAAATCATGCCAGTGTTAAGAGATTGCTCCAACGCTTGTGTCATAGTTTGAATGCCATGCGCTTTGCTATCCGAATTTTTGATTGTAAAGCCATCTACTTCAATTGAGCCAGTGTCATTATAAGTGGTTTGGGCAGTAATTTTCCCTTCGTTAATCGCCGCAGCAATTGTGAATGGTTTAAAAATTGAACCTGGTTCGTACGCACCCATCGTAGTCTGATTATTATAAAAAGAAGGGTCCTTAACTTTTGCGTACTCATTTGGATCAAATGAAGGGTATGTTGCCGATGCTAGTAGCGCGCCGGTTTTAGGATCCATGATGAGAATTGAGCCGCTATCTGCCTCATTTTTTTCTACTGCTTCTTTAATAATCCCTTCAGCTTTAAACTGAATTGTTTTATCTATAGTCAATAAGAGAGTATCTCCGTCTAAAGCAGGAACTTTATCACGGCGTGCTCCGAAAATCCAAGCGCCACTTGCTGACCCTTCTTGAGCAAGAGTTCCTGGAGTGCCAGTTAAGTAATCGTTAAAAGCTTGCTCAATTCCATACAAACCAGTGCGAACATCTTCTTTGTAACCAACAAAGCCTAGTATTTGGCTTAAGAAATTGCCTTCAGGGTAAAAACGGATTGTTTCTGAGTCAAACGCAACGCCAGCCAGTTTCTTCTCTTCAATTTTTTGCTTTTCTTCATCGGTAATTCCCCGTTTGATGACCACATATTTTTTTGAAGAGTCTTTAATCTTTTCTAAAATTTCAGCTTCTGGTACTGCTAATAATTCACTCAACTGTTTTGCAACAGCGCTACTATCTACGACTCCAGACGGATTTACAAAAACTAATGGTTTTTCGATGGAAGTTGCCACAGTAGCAGACTTTCCAGAAAAGCGATCTGCTATTTTAATTTCACCTCGCACTGGTTCAATGGTTCGCACACTGGTGCGTTGCCCATTGGCCTGCACTTGAAAATCTCCACCTTGAGCTAATTGCAAAGTTGCCAGTCTTAAAATGATCCCTGTAAACGAAACGAATAAAAGAATAATCAGCCAGATCATTCTTTTTCTAAATATCTTTTCAATTGAATGTGATTTGAGAGCCATGCTAAAATTTCTTGCTCAATTTTATTTTTTACTCAGTTGGGTAGGGGTTAAAAATTCTTCATTTGTCACTGCAACCATTCCAGAATTACTTGCGACATCGTTCACTTTATTGATAGACCCTAAAGCAGATTGTTCAACAACTAAGCGCTTTTGCACTTCAAGCAGTTCATTCACTTCAGCTTGATGTTGTTTTAAATCAAAACCTTTAGAGACAGAGGCATTAATAGTATAAATATAAAAACTTAGTCCTGCTAATACAGCCACAAGACCCACAGCGCTGAGTGCACCAATCCAACTACGATGTGCAGTACGACTACGGGGCAACACAACAGTTTTACTCGCGCGCTTCACTAACACCGCACCAGTAGCTCGTTTTGGATTTTCTTTTGTTTTTATTTCTGTTTTCGTAACTGAGCTGATTGACGGAAAGACCGATGTTAGACTGAAAGATTTTGAGGACATTTTTATTTTGGTTTTAATTAATTTTTCTAATAGCGCGAAGTTTTGCTGGGTTACTTCTTGAATTTTCAGCTAACTCTTCTACGCTTGCTTTTTGAAGTTTCTTGGTAAGAATTTCCACTCTCGGAGTTTGACCACAGACACAGACCGGGAATTCTTTGGGACAGACACAGCCTTTAGAGGATTCTACAAAATATTGCTTTACGATTCGGTCTTCCAGAGAGTGAAACGAGACAATCGCGATTACACCACCAGGTTTTACTAGATCCAGTGCTTTTGGTAAGAATGTTTCCAGATTAAGCAATTCGTGATTAACGGCAATTCTTAAAGCTTGGAAAATTCTTCTCGCTGAGTCTGCCCACCGGTGTTTCACTGGTTTAGGCAACGCTTCTTTGATTACTTCTACGAGATCAGTGGTGTAGTGCAGCGGCTTTTCTTTTCTAGCCACCACAATTCCATGAGCTATTCGTTTGCTTTCTTTGTCCTCACCATATTCACGAAATATTTTCGTGAGCTTTTCTTCTGAATACTCATTGAGTATGAAGCGGGCATCTGGCTCTGGACTGGAAATATCAAACCTCATGTCGAGCGGTTCTTTCTGCTGGAAAGTAATCCCCCGCCCTGACTGATCTAATTGGAAACTAGACAAACCGATATCGGCCACTATCCCATCAATTTCATAAAAATCTTTATGTTCAAGGATTTTATCTAACTGAGCAAAGTTATTGTGCGCTAAAACTAAATTTTTCGATTTAATTTCTTTCGCAAACTTTTGTTCAGCATTAGCGAGTGCCTCGGTATCCAAATCGATAGCCAGCACTGCGCCTTTGCTTCCAACTTTTTTTAGCAATTCTGATGTATACCCTCCTCCACCAAGCGTTGCGTCTACAAAACGCTGACCGGGTTTTGGATCAAGTAAACTAATTGCCTGATCTAAAAGAACTGGGATATGCGAGTAGCTCATTTAGACTCCTAAGTCGCCTAAAGCTTCTGCAATCTTATTACTATCTTTTTCTGTCTGGGCTTTGTACTTGTTCCAAAGTTCTTCACTCCAGATTTCAATACGACTGTACATGCCAGCAAAAACTAATTTCTTGCCGATCTTAGCGTATTCTTTCAAGTACCCAGGCAGAACAATGCGACCTTGCTTATCGATGTCGCAATCCATTGCTCCTGCAAGCATTAGACGAGAAAAAGCACGAGTGTTAGCTGTAGAAATTGGGAGACTAGCCAATTTTTCCGCCAACTTTTTCCATTCGTCTAATGTATACAGAACCAATGAGTTATCTAACCCACGAGTTACTACTACTTGGTTTTTTAAAGAGCTTCTAAACTTCGCAGGGATGTTGATGCGAGCTTTATCGTCTATTGATCCGTTGTATTCTCCGATGAACATGAATTCTGATTTTCTAGTTAATTTTGTAATTTTAGAAGTTGGCTTATTCTTGAGGAACTTTTTGTATGAAGCTCATTATTGTCCACTTGTCCACCCACTTATCCCCACTTTCTACCACTTCTTGCCACTACTCAGTTATTATAACCCACCCTACTCCATGAAGCAATCAGATTTACTAGTTTATGAACTAAAAAATCCCTTTTGTTTAAAAGGGATTTACGGTGTGAATCAAAAGTGGCCAAAAGCTAAGAAGAGTTATCCACGATGCGAGATTTTTCTGTTAAATATTGTTAAGTTAAGCTAATTCAGCACCCTATTTTGAGCGCAAAGCGTATAAAGCCACCCCTGCAGCGACCGAAACATTCAAACTTTCCTTTTGACCGGACATCGGGATTTCTAAAATATCATCTACTAGGTTAAGAATTTTCTTTGTATTACCTTTAGTTTCTTCTCCTAAAATTAGCGCCATGGGAAATTTTGGTTTATAAGTTTGTAGTAGTACAGTTTTAAAAGGAATATTGTTTTCAAGAGCAGCGATCCGAATCCCAGGAAACTCTGAACGCAGCTTTTTAACCAAACGAACCAAAGATTTGTTTTGCTCCCACGGCACAAAAGTTTCTGCACCAAGGGCAACTTTCCCGATTTTGTCGACGTTTTTTCCCACCGGAACTCCAGTGTAACCAGTTAAAAACAATTTTGATACCCCAAAACTGTCGGCAGTTCTAAAAATAGACCCTACATTATGCAGGGAACGGATATTGTGAGCAATAACAAATAGTTGTTTAGTTTTTTCTGGCTTTGTGCTTTTTCGCATTTTGTCTCCTCTGATAAAGATAAAGTCCTAAGTATATAGCAATCAATAAGCTGTAGTTCAAAATCATGAAGGTTGGATGTGCCCATGACACCCCATGCTCATTGCGAAAATCACTGAGTGGGTATAAAAATGGAGTATGATAAAAATCTGGATGAGTGGGAATATCTATTAAAATATGAAGTCCCCAACCAAGCATTGGCCAGAATATCCAAAACTTGTATAGCGGTCCTTGTTTACTTTTTAGGATTAAATTACCAATAAATGTCACTAATAGCAAACAAATAAGAAAGATTACTAGGCTATGCGTAAAAAGGTAAGCATCTTGAGCAAAACCGTAAGTCCAGTTGGTCCCGTATAAAAAATGGAGTCTTTCTCCATGGAACATCTCGCCGCTTATTAATAAATAAATGAATAACGGGGTGAACCCAATAAGATCTGGAACTACGCCAAAAAACGCCGCTAAATACCTTAGCCGACGTTGTTTTGCATATTTAATATGAAATATTGCGTTAGTCCACAGTGTGTGGGCAAAGACATCCATGAAAGTAAAAAATATTACTAAGACATAGTAGGGGGACGACTCATCACTTCTTTTACCTTTGAGATAATCTGGTCAATGGTTTGCTCACTCTTGAGCAAGTAATCAGTGATTCCAGCTTCTAAAATTTTGCTCACAGTCTCTGAATCGCTCAAATTCGTAAGCATTACTACAGGAATTTTAGCAGTTTCTGGATCTGCTTTCAGTTCCCAGGCCACGCCAAAACCATCAAGTTTCGGCATCATGATATCCAGCAAAACGACATCTGGTTTCAACTCTTTGATTTTTACGATTGCTTCTTCGCCATCATAGGCAGGAATAGCCTCAAACCCAGCAGCTGTAAATCCTTCAATTAGTGAGGTAGAAATTAATTTATCATCCTCGGCACACACGATTTTAGACATAAAATAAGAGATTAGTGATATAAACTCAGTATACCCTATTTTAGGGGTAAACTAAAGTAGAAAGTAGAACCCATATTTTCGCCAACACTTTCCGCCCAGATTTGACCTGCATGGGCTTCTACAATCCCCTTACTTACCACAAGCCCCAAGCCAGTACCTTTACGGGTCTGGTCATAGCTCTGCAGTTGTTTGAATTTTGAAAATAGAACACTTAAATCTTCTCTGCTCACACCGATCCCTGTATCTTTAATAGAAACCACTACACGGTGTTCTTTTTCTTCTACAGAAAGATTTACATCAATTTGCCCACTGTCGGTATACTTAATTGAGTTACTCAGTAAGTTATTCATGACTTGGGCAATTCTCACTCTATCAAATTTAACTAGCTGTTTCTCTGGGCCAATAAAGTTAAGGGCTAATCGTTTTGCTTCGGCTTGCGGTTCAAAAGTTTTAATCTGTTCTTTTAAAACAGAAACTAAATCGTATTCTTGTAAATTCAAATCAAACTTACCAGCTTCAATTTTAGCTACATCTAGCAAATCATTCACTAATTCCAGCATGTTAGTCGCTGCCAAATCGATGGTTGTCATACTATCTTTGAGTTTAGCAGTCTCTAGTTGAGTTTTTGCATCACTTAAGCTTTTTAGTAGCGCTTCACTAGACCAACGCACAGCGGTAAGCGGTGCCCGGAGTTCGTGAACCATCATAGCAGTAAATTCCTGACGCAATTTTTCCAGAGACTTTTCACTAGTAATATCGTGCAAAATGACTGCGACCCCACGCTGATCACCGGCTTTGTCGCGCACTGGACTAAGCGTAATGCTAAGCACTTTATCCCGCACCAGCAATCCACGGACAACGACGGGCTGGTAGTTTGCCAAAGCATCATCAAACCTGGTACGCAAATCTACTTTACCAGCCAAAGCATCAATTATATCAAAAGTGGTTGCCTCTTTTCCCACCGGTAACGCCAGCAAATCAACAACTGCTGGGTTAGAAATTACTAACTGATTTTCTAAATCTACCATAAAAACCCCATCGGTCATCGCAGCGATGATCCCTGAAAGTTTACCTTTTTCATTTTCTAGTACTTGTTGCAATTGAGAAACTGCAAAAGCCGCCTGATTCGTAATTGTATACAAAACCGATGCAGACTCCTGCCCAAACAAATTTGGTGTTGCTGAGGAAATATTAATCATCCCTAACAACTGCCCTTCAATTATGACTGGAATGTTTAAAAAAGAGAGGACCTGAGTATCTAAACTATCATCTAAAATTGAACCACTCATACGTTCATCAACTTTCTCAAACTGCAAATCTTGTCCACAAATAGCCACCGTAGCCGATTGAATTTTTTCTTTCACCTGAGAGATGAAAGCATGGTTTACCGAATTGTGAACATGGCATTTAAAAGCAATGTTATCGGGGTCAGTATAGAGCATGAAAGATACTGTCTCATACTGTAGCAAGTAACCAATACTCCCGGTAACAATTTCAATAATCTTACTGGAATCCAGGGTGTAGCCAATGCGTTCGTTAATTTCTTGAAGAACTTGAATTTGATAAATTCTTTGTTGTAATTCCTGCGAGTGAGTAGTACACCCAGTCATGACCACGTGTTCTTCTTTTCGCTTTCTAAAATAGTAGATAAAAACTCCACCAAGCAAAATAAAATCAGCAATGAGTAATATGATTATTGTCATCGGTGATTTTTCATTAATGCGCAGCTTAATTTAATTGCTGGAATAGGCTGATTATACTCTAGGAAAATATTGGGATAATTATCTAGAAGTAATTTTAACTGCAAAAAAGTGACTGGTTCAGATAGTTCTTGGAATTTGCTAACTAATTTTTGGATTACAGTTGTTGGCGATCCAGAAATAGTTAAAACTTCACCAGTGTCATCTATTGTAATTTCTTTGATGGTTTTGGCAATATCTCTAGTAATATTGGTACCAAAAATAACCATGTACCGACGTACAAGCTCAGTTAAAAACTTTTTGTATGTTTGAACTGGGACCATTTTGTTTTGCTCTTGAGTTTTGGTTTCGCTATTTTTTGATGATGAGGGAAAATATTTTCCTCATAAACTAAATTAATTATACCACAAAATGACAACGAAACAAAAATTTATGAGCTACCGCCCATAAACGTGGTTTTAAACTCTTTCATGCGACCGAAACCGACAGAGTCGCGAATAATGTCACGCGCGAGGAAAGCCGGCACGCGTGCGACTGTAAAGTCTTCGTATTTATTATTAATCTTGTCTAAAGCGTTATTAATTCTAGAACCACCACGCGCGTTTTCAAACAAACTCAACTGATTTTCAGCAGGTACTAAATCAAAAACTGTGACGCCAATTAGATGAGCACGTTTTTCTAAATTTGGTAACACTCCACTTTGCTTCAGTAAATTCATAGATTCTAAGTAAATGTCACGGCCATCTTGCAGAAAATAACTCAACTTTGCCCCTTTCCCCACCCGAACCCCTTCTGGATCATAGGCGTGCACATGCACTCCTCTACCCATCATACCATTGACTCGCAAGCGCGCTGCAACCATCTCAGATAGTTTATACAACACTGGGCGCATTACTTGTTGGGAACGAAACTCCACCGGAATAGTGTACATATGCCCAATGGACTTCATCTTGCCGTCTTGATTGTCTCCCCCGCTGCCATCAAAACTTTCTTTCCAAGTTCCTTCCAGTTGCCCCATGCTGTGCAAGTGTTTACCTTGCAAGCCAAAATGCGCCACCAGTTTACTTTCTGGAAAATCTCGTAAATTTTTTAATGTGCGAATTCCTAAGTGACGAAGATTTTTCGCCATCCTGTTTCCAATCCCTGGAATATCTGTTAAAGCTAACTTGTCGTAAAGAGCGGCTTTATCTTGCGGACGCACTACCACCAGACCATCTGGTTTTTGTAAATCAGAAGCAATCTTGGCCACCAACTTACTGTAACTCACCCCAGCACTACAGCGAATCCAATCTCCTACTTCAGTTTTCATCCGCAACTTAATTTCTCGAATTACTTTCTGAGCTTCTTCCCAAGGATCTGCTTTCACCCACACACCATTTTGAAAAATACGAACATTACACGACTTGGTTAAATCTAAAAAGGCTTCATCTATGCTATATTTCTCTACCCGGTCAGTGTAGTCTTCAAACACTTTTAAAAATCGAGAAGTATAAAGTCGGTATCTGTCCGGATGAGTTTTAGTTAAAATAATTTTTGGAAAAAGTTTTCGTGCTTCCCAAACTGGCGTACCTGTTTTTATCCCCCATTTTTTTGCTTCCACACTAGCCGCAATAATAATTCCACCCAAATGCTCACAAACAGCCACAGGTTTTCCACGCCATTCTGGGTTATCTTGCTGCTCTACTGTTGCAAAATAGCTATTCATATCTATATGCGCAATGATTGGTTGAATTTGAGTTTTATTTCCAGAGTGCTCCATAACTCAATGGTATACGATTGTTCACCTAATTGCAATAGCTAGTTTTATTGAGTTTTTAATCAAAAAGTGACAGGATTTTTTTTATTGTCTTGCTTTGCGGGCTTCTACGTGAGATTTTTTATGAAAAATAAATACTGCAAGTAGGATAACTAAGTACGTTGCCCAAAAAGAAAGATGGGCATATACTTCACGACCTGTGAAACTTGATGTAATTAACAGGTCTACTACTAGTGAAAAGACTAACCACACTCCCAGTAGAAATAAAAGTTCAAACAGATTTAAAATTCCCATTCGGCGGACAATAGCAATTGATATTACTGCAAGTAAAACAAAAAACAGTCCCGAAATAATTGTATTTTCCAAATTCAAGTAATTCAAGAAAATTACTTTAGTAAATACAAATAAAACTTGACTGACGAATGTACCAACGACTAATGACTTGATGTCCATAATTAAGCTTCGGTTTGAACAGGAGTTTTACGCGCAGCTTTACGAGCAGTGGTTTTTTTAACAGCAGGTTTAGTCGATGTTTTACTTGAGGTCTTACGCACAGCTTTACGAGCATGGCTAGCTTTGACTGGTTCAGGTTTTTTGATTAAGTCATCAAATGTCCACTCTCTTACTTTCTGAACAGTTGGTTGTAAGACTTCTGGGGTCTCAATCGGAGTATTTAAAGTGGCTGAGACTTTATCTACTACTGGGTTCTTGATAGTTGTGGAATTCAAGGAAGGCTTGCTTTCTGTCTTAACTATTTTCTTTGGGCGATTTCTAAAATTAGCAGGTACAAAGCCGTGGAATAATTTCGCTGGTTGTGGAGCAGACGGCCCATAAACAATTGAGTACCAATCTATCCCCAATAGCACTCCATACCACCCACCAAAGAATAGTGCAATTAACATACTTAAAAAGTCAATCATTAAAATGACATTTTCAGTTAAGCCTAACGAATAAGAAGCAAAATCAACTTCAAGGAGAATGCCATAGATTACAAACAATGCTCTGTGGAGCATCGCAAAAAGAATCATGCCAAGAATTGAACATAAGAACAGGTACAATGACTTTGTGACAGCTTTACGCATATTTGATTTTTATTTTAGATTTGTTTCTTGAAAGCTTTTTAAGCTTAATTAAATTATACAACACTTTTGCAAGACTTCCAACTTCTACGGTGGATAATTGTTATACATGAGTTGTACAAAAAATTTCTACTTAATAGATAAAATACTCTTTTTGTAACTATCTAAGTGATCTAAAGCAACGCCTGTGCCCTTTGCAACACAAAGTAATGGCTCTTCGGCTACATAACAAGGTACTCCAACTGCTGCTGATATGTAGTGATCTAGATTACGAAGCATGGCTGTCCCTCCAGTCATGATCATCCCCTTGTCTATAATATCACTAGCGAGTTCTGGTGGAGTGTCTTGCAGGACAGTTTTGACAGCACGCACCATCTCTTTAAGCTCTTCTGAAATTGCTTCAACAACTTGGTTAGTTGAAATGGTCACAGTTTTGGGTAAACCAGTAATATTATCTCTTCCCTTAATTTCCATGACTTCTTCTTCAGGAAGTGCCATAGCACTACCAATGGTAATTTTAATTTCTTCTGCAGTTCTATCTCCAATGGCTAAAGAATGTTTTTTGCGCACATACTCAACAATGGCAGCATCTAATTTGTTCCCCGCTACTCGTACAGAAGTTGAATTCACAATTCCACCAAGACTAAGCACAGCAACATCAGTAGTTCCCCCACCCATATCTATAATTAAATTTCCACTCGCAGATGAAATCGGAATTCCTGCACCAATAGCAGCAGCCACAGTTTCTTTAATTACGAAAGCAGACTTTGCCCCAGCAGCGATAGCAGCATCAATTACAGCGCGACGCTCTGTAGAAGTAATTCCACCGGGAACGCTAATCATTACTTCTGGTCTAAAAAAACGAACTTTACCAGAAGCCTTGTTTATGAAATAACGAAGCATGGCCTCAGTTACACGGTAATCTGCAATCACCCCATCTTTCATGGGTCTACTAGCAACAATTGTCTCTGGAGTCCGGCCTAACATGTCTTTTGCTTCTTGACCAACAGCTAAAACACGATTGTCATCTAGCGAGATAGCAACCACTGTTGGTTCGTTAATCACAATTCCTTTTTTAGGGAAATGAACCAAGGTATTTGCTGTCCCCAGGTCAATTCCAATTTTACTTTGAAACATATACAGTTAAGTATAGCTCAGTACTGCTCTTTCAGCAATCCCGTTTACGCTTTGCGAAAGAGGCAAAAAATGCTATAATTACTACACTTTTAAACTATTTATGAAAACACGAACCCGATACTCTCTGATCATTTTAGGAATTTTTGTCTTTCTGATTTTAGCACCGATGTTAGTCCTCTATGTCAGCGGGACAAAGTTTAATTTAACCGATAGAGAGACCAAAGCAACTGGAATTCTAGATGCTAAAAGTAACCCAGGTGGAGCAAAACTATATATCAACGGGAAAGAAGAAAGCACAACACCAGCCATCTCTCGCTTTCTAACTCAAGGTGAATACGAAATTAAATTACAAAAAGATGGTTACTATGATTGGATAAAAGTTTTACCAATTGAACCTGGTAAAGTCACTTACACTCAAGTGGGTGTAGACGAGGTTCAACTTATCAAAAAATCTGCGCCAAAAGAAATTGTACCAAGTGGTGTGAAAAGTTTTGTGTTAATTAATGATGTAATTTGGTACATCACCGAAAATTCAATTGATAAAATTGGATTAACTGATTCGCAAAAACGAC
>CAZXPB010000010.1:9392-28570 GCA_964642585.1 uncultured Candidatus Saccharibacteria bacterium | reverse complement strand
CGTTACTGCAAACTCTACAATTTCTGCGGTTATTGGAACTGCTGTTGCTGGATCTCTTACCTTGAGTGGAAACGGGAACGTCACACTTAGTGCCGCAAATGCATATACAGGAACAACATTCATTAATGATGCTACTCTAATTGCTGGGGCAAGTAATGTTATTTCTAGTGGGGGAGTAACAATTGTAGATGGTACCTACAATCTGAACGGTAACTCTGATACAGTAGGTGCAATTTCTATCAATGCAGGCACCATTTCAACAGGAGCAGGAACCCTAACAGGGAACGGGTCATTTACAACAGTTGCAAATAACAATAGCAGCTCAATTATAACTGGCAACTTAGGTCTTGGAGCTAACGCGACTTTCACCATTAATGATGGACTAATAGATAATGATGCAGTAATCTCAGCAGTTATTAGTGGTGCATTTACTTTCGGAAAAGCAGGGGCTGGAGTGCTATTGCTTTCCGGAAGCAATACTTACACAGGTTTAACTACAGTTAGTGCTGGAACAATTAGGCTTGGAGCTAGCGGTGGTGCAACAAACACACCACTAGGTACAACTGCAGCCGGTACAACTGTTTCTGGTGCGAGTTCTGCACTAGACTTAAACGGATTTACTCTTGGTACAGCAGAAGCTTTAACCCTAAGCGGCGCTTTGGCTACAGGGGCATTGCAAAATAATTCCAGTGCCTCAGCTAGCTATAGTGGTTTAATTACTCTCGGTGCTGCTAGTACAATTATTTCAAACTATGGTGATATAAACATTACAAATACTGGAAATATCACCGGTGCTACTTTCGCATTAACAATTGGGGGTTCCGGCAATGGAACTTTGGTAAGTAATTTAAATACAACATCGGGAACTTTAACAAAAAATGGTCTAGGTATGTGGACCATTGGAAATGGAAGCACAGGTACTAGCACCTATACTGGTTCCACATCAATCAGTGCGGGAACCATCAAATTAGGCACTGCTGGTAATGGAACAAACACTCCTTTTGGAACAAGTGCGGGTGGTATCGCAATTACTAGTGGAGCAGTCTTAGATCTCAATGGGTTTACTTTAGGCACATCCGAAACAGTGACCATTAACGGTACTGGTATCGCAAACATTGGTGCGTTAATTAACACCTCAAATAATTCAATTTCTTATAATGGTAATGTAACGATGGGTGCTGCTTCTCGGGTAGCTAATTATGGTAGTGGGGTATTAACTTTAACAGGTCTGATTACTGGAAACTTTGCTTTGACTACAGTTGCAGTGGGGGATATTACATTATCTTCAGCTAGTACATGGACAGGATCCGGTTCTTTAATAAAAGAGGGATCAGGCACTTTGATTCTTGCTGGACAATATGCGATGACCGGCGCCATGACAGTAAGTACAGGAAAGCTTAAACTTGGAGCCTCTGGTGGTGCCACTAATACTCCGCTTGGTACAATCGCTGGAGGTGTTACTGTAGCTGCGGGTGCGGTACTGGATTTATCTACCTTTACTGCTGGTGGCGGTTCAACCTGGGAACCATTAACTCTTTCTGGAAGTGGAATTGGCAATGGCGGCGCATTAATTAGTAATTCAACTACTGGTAGTACATTTGCTACACTTGCTCAATTAAGCTCAAAAATTGTGAATAACGGCGCTGGCACCTTAACTTTCACGGGTGCAGTTACAGGTGGATCTTCTTTCTGGGTAGGTGGTAGCGGTAACACTACAATCTCTGCAGCTCTTAACACTGCAGGTTTGCTTTTGACAAAATTCGGTTCCGGTACTCTGACTTTAGGTGTGGCAAGTGTAAATACGTCGCTGGTGCGTATTAATGGCGGCACGCTCGCTTACGGTGTTGCCGATGCGCTTTCTACTCCTCCAATAACCGTGGCTGGCGGAACTTTAAACTTAAATGGTTTTAACGAAACAAACATTGGGGCTGTAACCCTAATTGATGGTTCTATTGTGAATACTGGCGCGGCAGCAACTCTAACTTCAACTTCAACGTATACTCTTGAAAAGGGAACTGTAAGTGCTTCTCTCGGAGGAACAGTAGTAGCTGCTATTGCGAAAAATACTGCGGGTAGGGTGATTCTTTCTGGTGATAACTCTTTCAGTGGCACAGCGGCAACTATTGCTGTAAACGCAGGTTACTTAAACCTTCGTCATAGTAATGCTTTGGGTGCGGCGGCAAGTGCTAATACAACAACTGTTTCTGGCGGAGCAACTCTTGAGTTAGAAAATAGTATTACAATACCTTCCGTAAAAGCAATCACAGTGAACGGAACTGGTGTAGCAAAAGCGGGTGCAATTAGAAATGTAAACGGCACCAATACAATCGGTGCTAACATCACTCTTGGAAGTACTAATGTGCGCATAAATTCTGATAGCGGCACTTTGACAGTACCTTCAGTTTCAGGCAACACATTTAACTCAATTTTCGGAGGCGCAGGAGACATTACAGTCAGTGGTGCAATCGGTACTACTAGTGGAAGTGTTACTAAAGATGGAGTAGGAATCTTAAACCTACCTGGAAATAACACTTATACTGGTCCTACTACAATTATCTTGGGAACAGTTATTGCTAATAGCACTGCCTCGATTGGAAATGGAAGCGCAACAAATACCTTAGTCTTTGCAGGTGGTACCTTGCAAGCTGCAGGAACAATTACATCACTTTCATCTAGAGCAGTAACTCTTGGTTACGATGGTGGTACTATTGATACCAATAATAATAGCGTAAGCATTGCTGGTACAGTAGGGTATGCCGGCGGCCTGACTAAATCAGGACTGGGTACTTTGACTGTGACGGGAGCCACGACGATAGGGAGGGACTTTACCATCACCAATGGTACTTTCGTCGCGCCGACTGCGATGACGATCATGGGAGACTTTAGTAATAGTGGGACCTTTACACACAATAGTGGTACGGTTACTATGGCACCAAATAATGGTACATTAACTTCTAGCATTTTAGGTAGCTCAAATACTACATTTAATAATTTCACAAATACTACTCCAGGTTCAACGCTTAAGTTCGAAAATGGCAGCACTACTACTATCAGTGGAATTTTTACAGTAACTGGTACAGAGGGAAGTCCGATTTCGTTACTAAGTACTTCTCTAAATTCTCAATGGGACATGGTAGTGAATACATATTCACTAAACTGGATTAATGTTCAAGATTCTAATTGTACTGGTGCATCTGGGATTAATACAGGTAACTCTACAATTGTTAGTTTGGGGAATAATACTGGTTCATGTTGGACATTCACTGTGGTTGCAATTGGCGGCGGTGGCGGTTCTTCTGACGGCGGTGCAGGTTCTGGTAGCGCTGGCCAAGGCGGCGGTGGTGCTGGCGGCGGCGGTGGTGGAACTGGCGATCCATCTGGTAGTTCTACTGTAGTAACTACTTTCACATCTTCTGGATCTTGGACAGCTCCTCCCGGTACTACATCTGTTGATGTAGAAGTTTGGGGTGCTGGCGGCGGCGGTGGTGGACGTAATTTTATTGCCAAAGGGTTTGGCGGCGGCGGCGGCGCTTATTCAAAGAAATTTTCTATTTCTGTTACCCCAGGTAATAGCTATATTGTTACTGTAGGGGTTGGCGGTTCTGCTGCTGCTGGGGGGGGGAGTACAGCAGGCGGAAATGGAGGAGATTCTTGGTTTAGTACATCTGGAACAGTACTAGCTAAGGGAGGTTTGGGTGGGCTTGGTGAATTACAGACCGAGTCTCCATCATTGGGTGGCCAAGCTGCTAATGGTATTGGAGATTTGAAGTACAGTGGTGGAACTGGCGGTTATACTTCAAATGGTGCTGGCGGCGGCGGTGGTGGTGGCGCTGGTACTACAGGCGATGGTCAAAATGCCGCTAATGGTACTGATTTTGGTAACGGAACATCAGTGGGGGGAGGTAATGGAGGTAATGCTGCCACTGCAACATTGCCAACTGCGGCAGGTGGAGGAGGGTATGCCCAATTTAGTTCTCAACCGGCTTCGTCAGGTGCTCGTGGTGAAGTTAGAATAACATATATTTTAATCACTTATGACGGCGGCGGTGGTAGCGGCGGTTCAGGCGGTGGTGGTGGTTCAGGTGGCGGTGGTAGCGGCGGTTCTCCGTAATTTCAAATAAAACTATACATAAAAACCCTCAAGTGAGCTTGAGGGTTTTTTGCGTTCAATTTTTTGGCAAAACTGAGTAAATTTAGTATAATATTTAAGTAATTAGCGTGCACTGACATAAAAATACCAAACAAAATCTACCTTTTTCTAATCCCATTTTTAGTACTGGCTCTCTCGACCAGTATTTTTGCAAATGGATCTGGCTTAATTAACGCTCTTGCCCAAATGACAGATTCAGACACTTTAGATGTAACTGCAGTGGTTCCCTCAGCAATCCCACCTGGTGGCGGTGGAGGTACTGGTAGTGTTGTTGGTACTACAGTGACAATGTCTGGTTTCAGTTTCCCAAATGCCAAATTGACTCTTCTAAAAGATGGGCAAGTTGCCACTACCTTAATCGCTAATTCAGACGGTACTTTCCAAATTACGATGCACAATCTGAACTTTGGGAACTATCAATTTTCAATTTTTGCAGAAGACCCGCTGGGGGTAGTTTCTAGTTCGCACACTTTAAATGTCTCTGCTTTTGAGCAAAAAACTTATGCATTTTCAAGCATAATTATTCCCCCAACAATCAGTACTAGTCGGTTGGTGGTTAAAGTTGGTGGTGATTACAGTGTGTTTGGTTACGCTCCAGCCGGCAGTACTGTGAATTTACTCATCCCTGGATCAAGTAACTTAGGCAGTGCTATTGCCGACAGTAGCGGATTCTACCGCATCACTACTACAGCAAGCCTGCCAGCAGGTACTTACTCTATTCGGGTTAATGCCACAGTCGGAGCAATCACCAGTCAGTATAGTAAACCGATTCAAATGCTGTTTTCCCGTTCCGATGTCGTGGACTTACCACCACCACCTTCACAGTACGCAACTTGTGTGGACTACAACCGTGATGGCCGAGTGAATCTCATCGACTTCTCTATTTTGCTGTTCTGGTTCGGGAAAAACAGCCCAACAAATACCATAGACTGTAATGGCGATAGAGTAATTGATATTAAAGACTTTAGCATTTTAATGTATTTCTGGACAGGGTAGTTCTGTTTTGTAAAGAACAAATATAATGAAAGATTTCAAAACTAAAATCATTACTCTCGTACTTTTCGCAGGATTGTTTCCTAGCGTAGTTTTTGCTGGGGTAATTTCTACACAGCCACAGAGCTTGGTAGTCCCACAACCAGATAGCTACACTGTTTCTGTATTACTAAACAGTGAAGATGAAAGTCTAAATGCAGTGGAAGGTGTTGTTTCGGTTAACAGTAGTTTAGGTGAAGTGTTGTCTGTCACTGACAGCGGCTCTATTATTACCTACTGGGTCAGCCCTCCAAAGTGGGATGGTAAAACTAGAACCATTTCTTTTAGTGGCACTATCCCAGGCGGGTTTACAGGAAATGCAGGAATTTTGTTTAGTTTAGTTCTGCCTGCTTACTCTGGTCAGAACATTTCCGATGCGATTACCTTTAACAGTATAAGTGCACTTCGCAACGATGGGCTTGGTAGTAGTGCTAGAATCACTTCCAAAAATTTTGGCTTCGGCACAGAGAATACTCCTGTTGACGTGGAAGTAAAAGAACAACTATATACCAGCGAAGGCAAAAAAGATAATATCCCTCCAGAGATTTTTAGCCCGCAACTTTCTCGTGACGAACGAGTGTTTGATAACAAGTGGTTCATCAACTTTTCAACAACCGATAAGCAAAGTGGCATTGATCATTATGAAATTCAGGAAACTCGAACTGGCACAATTGACCCTCAAAAGTGGGAACGAGCGGAGAGTCCATACCAATTGAAAGATCAAGAGCTCCATAGCTATATCTATGTAATTGCAATCGACAGACAGGGCAACGAACGAGTAATTAAGGTCTTTCCAAGAGTTCCACTTGTTTGGTGGCAAAAAATTTCCTCAATTGTTGCTACAATAGTAGTAGTGGTTGTGGTGGGAATGCTACTGTGGAGAATTCGAAAACGCAATCAAAACAAACATGTCTATTTCAATAAATAAAAATTTACTAAAATCTCTTTTAGCTGGCTCGGTATTTTTACTCGCCCTGTTTTTCTTTACGAAGCCTGCTGAAGCTGCAAATTTTAATGTTTCTCCTTCCTCAGGTACTTATACAGTTGGCAGCACCTTTGATGTTTCCGTGCTTCTAGATACAAAAGGGCAAAGCATAAACGCGGTAGACATGCAGTTATCTTTTCCGCCAGATAAGTTACAGTTAATCTCTCCATCGGCAGGAACTTCTATTATTGGTGTCTACACCACGCCGCCCCGTTTTGATAACGCCAAAGGGGAGGTGCAAATCGTGGGTGGTATTCCCAATGGAATTAATGTTTCCAGTGGTCTTGTCACAAAATTAACTTTTAGGGTTAAGGGTATCGGTAATGCTTCTTTAAGGTTCACTGGTAATTCACAAGCGTTATTGAACGATGGTCGTGGAACCAATGTTTTAGAAAACACAAATGGTGCTGTTCTAAAATTAGAACTGCCACCACAACAAGGACCAATCGTGATCTCAGATACCCATCCTGACCAAGAATTATGGTATCGTAATTCCAATGTTACTCTAAAGTGGGATGTCGGGCTGCCAACTGCCACTGGTTACAGCTATACAGTCAGCGACAACCCTAAAGATGTTCCAGATGATGTTTCCGACACCTCCAACACTGAAGTTACTTACAAAACAGTTCCAGACGGAATTAATTATTTTCATATCAAAGCATTTAGAGATGGTAGATGGGGTGGAGTCAGTAGATATTCACTAAAAATTGACCAATCTGCTCCTGCCGATTTTGCTGTGGAAGTTATTCCTGGCGTCCGCACAACAGTCACAAAACCGATTTTCCAATTCGTCTCTTCAGACTGGCTTTCCGGGTTAGATCATTACGAGATTAAGCTCATCCCGTTAAAGGTTATTGGTAGAGATAAAGCGATTAGCACCGAACTTCTATTTACTGAAGCGACTAGCCCGTATGTTCCCGAGGAATTAATGTATGGCACCTATCAAGTGGTGGTGAGAGCATACGATAAGGCAGGGAATTTACGTGAGCAAAGTCAAAAATTTACGATCACAGATTCTTGGTTCTGGTTTGTTAGCCAAGATGGATTGACTATGCCGTTCATTGGACAGGTTAGGTGGAAAGTAATCATACCATCTATGTTGATCTTCATTATAGCGTTAGTATTTATGGCGTATGTTCTACGCAGATACTACAAACATCATCATGAGATTGTTACCACCAATGCAATTCCATCTAGCTTACAATCACAAATTGATGAACTCAATAAATACAGAGCTCGTTATGGTAAAATAGTTGGTATGTTCTTGTTGGTTGTGGTATTGTCTTGGTTTATACCTTATCTTGCTCCAACTTCTGCACAAGCTGCCGAAATTGATTCACCAGTGATAGATTCCTACTCAAGTAATATTAAAGATGATGAGTTGTTCTATGTTTCAGGGCGTACTACAGAGCCAAACACAGACGTCGTCGTACACTTACAAAGCATGGTAGACGGTTCTAGTTTTGATTTTACAACTACTTCAGATAAGCGGGGAGATTGGACCTATCGTCATTCTGGTTTCTTATCTGGCGGAAAATATATTATTTGGGCTCATGCAAAAGATGGTGATCAACTGTCTGTGCCGAGTCCTCAAGTTGAAATTGATGTAAAACCAATTGCTGTTTCTTGGGGTGGTACTCGAGTGACTTATCAAACTATCTACTTAATTTCAATCACAGTTCTCGTTGTAATTATTATCGTTTTGACCATCCTTATAATAGTGGCATGGGTGCTTGCTCGCCGCCACCGCCGAGAATTTGCCCATACAGTCAGGCTAACCGAAGAAGGACTAAAGCATGGCTTTATGTCCTTAAAACGAGACCTAGAGGCCGAATTAGGGCTTCTACACAGGGCTAACCTGGGTGCTGAACTTGCTGGAGAGGCGAATGTCCGGGCTCAACAGCTCCGTGATGACTTAAAGAATATTGAAGATATCGTGGGTAGAGAAGTGGTCGCCGCAGAAACCTTCGCTCATCTTAAACCTGCAGATCAAGATTAATCTGGTTATTTAGGCCAGCTGGCCACGAGTAATAATTTCTCGTCTGTTAATTCTAGCTCCACTAATTCTTGCCAGATCACTTCTGTGACAAAAGGCATAAATGGGTGGAGCAGTTTTAATATTTGAATGAGAATATGGAGTAAAATCCGTTGGGTATTTTCTTTTTGGTTTTCGTCAGCGAGTTGTAATTTACTTGCTTCTACATAGACATCTGCAAATTCTTTCCAAACAAAATCGTATAGGCCTTGCGCTCCTTCGTGGAGTTGGAAAGTTTCTAAGCTTGTTGTTACTTTTTCGGTGGTTTTGGTAAGTTTATCTAAGATTGATAAATCTGCTTCAGTGATACCATTTAGTTCTGCTTTTACTTCGCTGTTTAAATTTACCAGAACGAATCTAGAGATATTCCAGAGTTTGTTGGCAAAGTGTTTCATCCCTTTAATCTTATCTTCTGCTAAAGCCATATCTGTACCAGGGGCAGTATTAAAGACTAGAGCAAAACGGAGAGCATCAGTGCCATATTTTGCAGTCATATCTTGCGGGTCAATGATGTTTCCTAGACTTTTAGACATCTTCCGATTTTTACTGTCACGGACCATCCCGTGAAGATAAACATTACGGAAGGGAATTTGCCCAATGTGGTAGGTAGACATTAAAATCATTCGTGCTATCCAGAAAAATAAAATATCATAGCCGGTTTCTAAGACATCTGTTGGATGAAAAGTTTTTAAGTCCTGGGCTTTTGTATTTGGCCAACCCAAAGTTGAGAAAGTCCATAGTCCAGACGAAAACCAAGTGTCTAAAGTATCTTCGTCTTGAATCCATTTTTCTGAGTCAGTAGAGTCGGGAGGTGTCACTCCACAATAAATTTCAGATGGGTTTACGATTGAACCTTTGTACCAAACTGGAATTTGGTGACCAAACCAAATTTGACGAGAAATACACCAATCGCGCAGATTGTTAATCCAGTTGAAGTAAGTTTTAGAGAAATGGTTAGGAGTAATGTTTACCTGATTCGTTTCAACCACGTGCTGCATTAGTTGACGTAAAGTCACTTCTTGACCCTCTGAGATTCCTTCAATTTCAGAGTGCTTCATAAGAAATGGTTTATTTACAGCCAAAAACCATTGTAGTTTTGGTAATGGTTCAATCACTCCACCGGTGCGTTCTGCTGTGGCAATATTCTGTTTAGTCGGTTCTTCTTTCTCAAGGAGATTTTGCTCTTTCAACCAGTTCACAATTAGCTCGCGTGCCTCTACAGTTTTCTTGCCGTCAAGTTCTAATGGGTCATTGCTGTTAGTTTTGTCTATAACCATTTTGGCATACTCGTTGATCACGGCTTTCATCGGCAGTGAATGGCGCTCGGCAATTTCCGCATCAATTAAACTGTGCGCAGGAGTTACTCCTAAAGCACCAGTTCCAAAATCTTTTTCTACACTTTCATCAGCGATGATTTTGATGTGCAGCGGCACACCGGCAAATTCTAGATCATATTCTTTACCGATGAATTCTTTGTAGCGATCATCTTCAGGGTGCACGGCCACTGCAGTATCGCCAATTTTAGTTTCAGGACGAGTAGTGGAAATGGCAATAGGGAAATCAGCATTGTACTTAAAAGTGTATAGTGCCGCATCTCGTTCTTGGTGAACGATCTCTTCATCGGAGATAACTGTTTGCCCTTTTGGATCCCAGTTAATAACTTTAAATCCGCGGTAGATTAATCCGTCATCGTACATTGTTTTGAAAGCAGTACGGACAGCTAGATTGCGCTCTTCGTCTAAGGTGTAGGCTTCGCGACTCCAGTCTAAAGATGAACCCATTGCTTTTAGTTGTCCTATGATCGTATCGTGGCTTTCAAGGGCGAATTTGTTTACTTTGTTAAGAAACTCCTCACGACCCAAATCTTGTTTACCTTTCCCCTCTTCTTTTTCTAAAATTTTCTCTACCTTACTTTGAGTGGCAATGGCGGCATGGTCTGTTCCTGGGAGCCACAGAGTCTTCCTGCCTTGCATGCGGCGGAACCGAACGAGGATGTCTTCAATTGTGACAGTTAACCCGTGTCCGACATGGAGTGTGCCAGTTACATTTGGCGGGGGGAGAACAATCGTGTAAGGTTCTTCAAAACTTCGTTCGGTGTTTGCTAGCACGCTTAAATTATCTGGATTGAAAAATCCGGATTGCATCCACTTCTCGTAAATATCTGCTTCATACTTTTCTGCTTCGTAATGTTTTGCTAGTTCTTTCATATTATTCCTTTAAAAATAAAAACACTCACAAGGAGTGTCTAGAGCGCTGAGTTTTTAGGGGAGCGCGGTACCATCTAGATTTCCCAAAGTAGATTTGGGCTTAATTTAGCCTATTTTCGGAAGGCTCCGGCAGGTTCTACTGGCTCTTTCAAGCGTTCTTCCTGCGCCACTATGGTGACAGCCATAGTCTTGGCTTCAAACTAATTTGATTATATGGAAAATCTAAAGAAAAGTAAAGTACTACTTTACCAAGCTGCAGTAGCAGTATTGTTATTTGTGACCATCCATGCGGTATTGGTTCGCGCCGGGTCGTAAAATGGGTCAGAAGATCCAGAAATATTTTCTGGCCCGCCTAGTCCACCAACTGAGTTACTGATTATTTTATAGTTTGTACCATCTGAGCGATAATTATACCCTGAACAAGCTGTTGTAGAAGGCTTTGGATCAGCTGGTAAAACACTTAGGAAAGTTGGGGCGATATCTGGGATATATCCACTAGAACCTGTGTAACCATATGTCCCACCACAACTACCAGTAGCTGCATGCCAAGCTACCCCTGAAGAACAATTGTTTGGAGCGGTACCAGTTCCTGTACAAGGGTAAGCGTTGTTAGAGTTGTAATACAATTCAAGTGCTTTTTGCATTTGAGACAGATCAGACTTTCGTTTCACATCTCTGCTTTTTACTCGGGCAATACTAACACTGGCTATTACTACTGAACTTAAAAAGCCTATTACTGCAATTACAACTAACATTTCGATTAAAGTGAATCCAGCTTGGTTATTAGAATTTTTCATAGTACTTTACTTGATTTTTTCTAGATATGCTGGTTGGTTAGAGGGGCTTACTAATTTGTAACCTTCTGGAAGACTGGCTGGTTTAGTTGATTGATTCAACCAGATAAAAATAGTAACTTGTGCCACGACAAGTAAAATAAACAGTGCAATGTAAACTACCTTTTTTTTGATACTCCAAAATTGATTAACAGGTGCTGTTGAAACCGGGGTAGTTGTTCTTTTGGGAAATTTACTGAAGTCCACTACTTTATCTTCGGTGAGATTTTTTTGTGCCATTGAACTAAGTAATAATTAATTAAATTATAACACCTTAGAATTTACTGTAAAGCAAATTAGTGCATAATTTAAGGCTTTTTAGTGAATTTCCCATGAAGGGTCTGCCTTCACTTTGCCTGCTGGAACTGGCTTACTTCCACCCCGTAAATTAAAGTAAGCAGCCAGAGCGATCATTTGCGCGTTGTCGGTACAAAGTTCAAAATCAGGAACAGAAAAACTAATTTTTTGATCAATGCACATGTACCGTAAGGCTTCTCTAAGAGCAGTGTTAGCTGCCACTCCGCCAGAAAGGGAAATAGTTTTACAACCATATTTTGTAACAGCCCTTTGTGCTTTTGTAGTTAATACATCTACGACTGCATTTTCAAAAGACATAGCGATATCGCAATTTTCTTGTTTTGTGAGCGAACGGTTGTTAAGTTTTCTTTGTGCGGTGAGTTTGTCGATGTAGTAAAGAACTGCGGTTTTAAGTCCGGAAAAAGAAAACTGAAAATTTTGTTTGTCTAACATTGGGCGAGGAAACTTTAGATCAGTTTTACCGAACTTGGCTAGTTTGGAAATTTCTGGTCCGCCAGGATAGGGAAGTTTTAAAAGTCTAGCGATTTTGTCGAAGGCTTCGCCAGCAGCATCGTCTACGGTCGAGCCAATGACTTTGTAGTTTTTATAATCTTTCATTAATACAAACATCGTGTGACCACCGCTAACAATGATGGATAGCACGGGAAATTTAACTTTGCTTGGGTGCTTGGCAAAAGCAGAGTACAGGTGTCCTTCCATATGATTAGTTGGAAGCAGCGGGATACCGCTTGCTAAAGACAATCCTTTAGCAAACTCAGTACCTACAATGAGAGATACTACTAAACCAGGACCGCTTGTGACGGCTAAGTAATCTATTTGGTTTAGCTTGAGTTTGGCATCGGTTAACGCTTTTTCGGTGACAGGTAAGATATTAACCATATGTTCGCGCGCAGCTACTTCTGGTACAACTCCACCTGTTTTTTTATGGATTTCAATTTGGCTTTTTACTACGGAAGAGCGAAATTTGAAATTTGGTTGCGCACCTGCTAAATCACCGGACAAAACGCTTGCGGCAGTTTCATCACAGCTGGTTTCTATCGCCAAAATGTTTATCAATTTTTTCATAATTTAATTATAGCAGTTCTCCGTTTGGGTGTAATTGGAGGATACAAAAACCACTAAAAATAAATTTAAAGTGGTTTTTGTTTTTAGATCTAGATCTAAGTGATTACATTGAAGTGTTAGAAGAGCTGCCTTTAAAGCTGTTAAGAGCCACAAGGATAGCTGAAAGTCCAACAAGTACGTAAACAAGTCGTTCGATGGCAGTCATGCTACCAAAGATAGTGTTAACTAGGTTAAAGTCAAAAGCACCAACTAGACCCCAGTTAAGACCACCAACAACAACTAAAATTAAAGCGATAGTATTGATTAGTTTCAAATTTCTCACCCCCTTTCAAGGGAAGTTTCTTACAAGGTTATTATACATCATTTTGAGTTAAAATCACAGTTTTTCATTGTCTGCAAGACCTAAAAATGATATAATTTAACTAATTAATCAATGAAATATCTCTCACTCCCAGTGAGAATTATTTTTGGGAAAATTTTATGAAATATTTTGCAATTTTCGCTGTCCTCGCTTTAATGGCTGCTGGATGTACAAAAGAAACACCTCCAGTTATTCCTGTTGAAACAGAACAAACAACTGATACCAAAACTGAAACTCCAGAAGTTGCTCAAATAACACCAGAGCCAGTTGTTACTACTCCCAAGCAGACAACACCTGCGCCAAAATCTACCTCGACACCAACTCCAACACCAACTCCAACACCTACCCCAGGGACATATTCAATGGCAGAAGTTCAAGCGGCAAATAATGCCACAAAGTGTTACACAGTTGTTTCCGGTGTAGTTTATGATTTGTCTTCTTATGAAGACAAACATCCGGGTGGAATGAAACAAATTTTAGGAATTTGTGGAAGAGATGGTACTTCTGCATTTAAAAATCAGCATGGTGGGGATAGTAAGCCAGAATCAGTTTTGGCAAGCTATAGAATTGGTACCTTGCGTTAATACTGGTAATTTCTCTTAGAAAATGCTAAACTATTCGAATGGCAGATAATGTTATTTTAAGATTTTCAGATGTCGTATTTGAGTACGGCCCAACTAAGCCTCTATTAAATGAGGCTAGTTTTTCGCTTAGAACTGGTAGCCGAATTACCTTAATGGGTCAAAATGGTGCAGGTAAGTCCACGATATTTAAACTTATCACTGGTGAACTCCAGCCAAAAGATGGCGACATTTTTCGTACCCCACAAGATGCAACTGTGGCAGTCTCCAAACAAGTGATGCCTCAAGACGCAATGGAACTCACCGTCCATGACTATTTTGCGACTGCATTTAAAGAAAAAGAATATGCTTTAGACAAACACATTAAAAGTGTTTTAGAAGTCGTCCACCTAGAGCTTCCTCAAGAAAAATATAGTGAAAAAAAGATAAAAGAATTTTCTGGCGGCCAACAAGCTAGACTGCTTTTGGCGCACGCTTTAATTCAAGAACCAGATATTCTCTTGCTTGATGAGCCTACTAATAATTTAGATCAGCAGGGAATTGAACACTTAACAGGTTTTTTGATGATGTACGAAAAAACTTGTTTGGTAATTTCTCACGATGCAGACTTTTTAAACGCTTTCTCCGACGGTGTTTTGTACTTAGATGTATTTACCAAAAAGATTGAGCAATATTCTGGGAATTATTACGACGTTGTTGAAGAAATCAAGAAAAGAATTGAACGAGAAAACGCTCAAAACTCCCGTATGCAGATGCAGATCAAAGAAAAAAGATCTCAAGCAGAAGTTTTTGCGCATAAAGGTGGAAAACTTCGTGCCGTGGCAAAGCGTATGCGCGATGCAGTGGAAGAAGCCGAAGAGAATATGGTAGATGTGCGTCAAGAGGACAAAACCATCCGACCATTTACAATTGAAATGCAAGAATTTGATCCATTCTTTGACGGTAAAATTTTGGAACTTACTTCAGTAGCTGCTTTTAAAGATGGTGAAAAGATTCAAAAAGATATTGAACTAGTGGTAAGAAAAAATACTCATATTGTTTTCTCAGGACCGAATGGAATTGGAAAGAGTACTTTGCTTGAAACATTTGCTAATGCGACTGACCTTACTGACAGAACAGGGGAAGGGTTTAAAGTTGCTCCCGAAGTGAGAATTGGTTACTACAAGCAAGACTTTTCAAACTTTGATTTTGAACAAACTGGCTTTGATGCGCTTAAAGAAGTGATGCCATTGTTTGATGAGCATGTTTTGCGTTCAACAGCAGCAGGGTTTTTACTCGATGGTAAGCTGTTGGGTAACAAAATTGCCTCTTTGTCTGAAGGCCAAAAAGGGCTGTTGGCATTTTGTCGGTTAACTTTACAAAAGCCAGGACTATTAATTTTAGATGAACCAACAAACCACATTAATTTCCGACATTTGCCGGTAATTGCTCAAGCTCTAGATAACTATGAAGGTGCAATGATCATGGTTTCTCACATTCCAGATTTTGTAGAGCAAATTCGTGTGGATCAGACTATTGATCTCGCGACTCTGTAATAACAGCGTTGTCACCGGCGAGAAAGCCGGTGGTCCAACAAATCTGCAGAGAAAATCCGCCTGAGGGTCTATCAAAGTTGAGGATATCGCCAGCCAGGTAAAGATTACTAAATAGTTTTGACTGACAAGTTTTAAAATCAATTTCTTTTAAGCTAACGCCGCCGGAAGTAACGACGGCTTTTTCTACGCCTAAAAAGCCATCCACTGTCATTGGCATGGCTTTGATTAAGTTTACTATTTTACGGCGTTGTTCTTTTGTGAGCGCATTGCCTTCTGTGTTTGGATTAATTCCAGTTAGTTCTAAAACAGCTGGGATCATCTTTGGTGGGACAATCACGCCAAGATTGTTTTTGATCATTTTGTTTAAACTGGCTTGGAGTGATTCTAGAAATTTTTTGTCTAGAGCAACTGCATCTAACTCAGGATAAAGGTCTAGCTGTAGGGTAACGGGAGCGTATTTAAAAAGTTCGGCAATGTTTTTGCTCATGTTAAGTACTAATGGTCCGCTTAGCCCAAAATGGGTAAAGAGAAGTTTGCCAATTTTGAATTCTTGTTTAGCGTTATCTTGAAAACTTGTCAGTTTGGCGTTGGTAAAACTTAACCCAGAAAGTTTTTTTACCCAGTCTTCCTTAATTTTAATCGGTACGAGTGCAGGATCGCTTTCTTCGACAGAATGACCAATCTCACGCATCCAAACAAACCCGTCACCTGTAGAGCCAGTTTCAGGTCGGGACTTGCCACCAGTGGCAATGATGTAGTTTTTTGCAGTGTAAGTAACCTCACCATCTGTGCGGGATTTGGCTACTATTCCAGTAATACGCTTAGTCTCAGTAGGATTTTCAGTACTTACAGAATTCGTGGTTTCAAATAGGATTTTTTTGACAGGGGAGTTGCTAATGATTTCAACAAAATTTTTCTTTGGGCGTAAGTAATCTACCATCACTTTCCAAACATCAGAGGCTTTATTGCTCTCAGGAAAAGCGCGTTTCTCAGCTTCTATTTTTGTAGGCAGGCCATGGTCATTGAAGAACTGGAGAGATTCTTCCACGCCAAAACGGGTAAATGATCCAAACAGAGCTTTCCCTTTTGGACCGTAATTAGAAACCAATTTGCGTACATCAAACTCAGCGTTGGTGATATTACATCTGCCTCCACCAGTAATAAGAAGCTTCTTACCAAGTTTCTCATTTTTTTCAATTAACGCGACGCGCGCGCCAAGTTCGGCGGCACGTCCCGCGGCCATCATTCCAGCAGGGCCACCACCGACAACTATGACATCAAAGTGGCTGGCGCGCGCTTTCGCCGCCGCCGTAATTTTCTTAGCCATAAATTTCTTTAATTAACGCAGGTAGGCCAGTCTTGCTCGGCACAGAAAATGGAATCACGGCAAAAGGGGAACAGTCTTTTTCAATTGCAGTGATCTGTTTTTTTATATCGTTCTTTTTTAGCTTGTCTATCTTGTTCGCCACTACGATCACGCGCTTTTCTAAAGTTTGTAGTAAATCAACAATTTGTCTATCTAGTTCTGAAAGGCCAACTTTTGCATCTACAATTAAAACAATTAACTGCTTATCGGTTAAATCGGGGTAGCTTAAGTACCACTCAATTAGCGCGTGCAGTCGTTTGCGTTCTGTCAGAGAACCTTGCGCGTAGCCGTATCCTGGAAGGTCAACAAGATAAAAACTTTTGTTTATCAAATAAAAATTAATTGATTTGGTAAAACCAGGGGTGCTACTAGATTTCGCTAAATCTTTTTTTTGGCCAATGAGATTGATGACACTAGACTTCCCAACATTCGAGCGACCGATGAAAGCGACATGACGAAAATCACCCTCTGGAAGTTCGTCTCCAGTGGTCACGCGAGTAATTAATTTTGTAGAAGTGACTTTCATTGTAGTTGTGTTGTATAGATAAAGTAAGCTGGTATTAAAAGAAGTAGCGGTGCTACTTCTTTTTTGCGTTCTTTTTTGGTTTCTTAACTTCTTTTTTGTGAGCGTTATTTCCCTTAGCCATTTTTATATTTTTAATTATTGGTATTATAACACATCAATGGGGAATTAGCAATTAAAAAACCCCACTTTCGCGGGGTTAATTTCTACTCTAAACTAGACTGCTTATTCTGCTTTTGGAGCTTCTTCAGTGTGAGGAGCTTCTGTGTGATTGCCATCTGTCTTGTGTTCAGTAGCTTTCACTTCTTCTGGAGTAGGGGTGGTTGTTTCGTCTGACATGAGAGTTCCTTTCGCTACTTTACCTCTATCCTTGGCAGGGCAGTATTAAATTGTTTTTGACTCTCTTACGGATAATGAGTCAATACCTTAACTATAAGTAATTTTCTCTATTTTGTCAAATGCTGTGAAATAGAAAAGGTGTAGTAGAATATATGTATGGATGCAAAATTTTATAAAAAATTTAGCTTAACTCATCTGCTAATTGGTTGTACTTTGGTAATCATCGCTAGCGCAATCTATGTAGTAGCTTTACCATCTCAAAACCAGCAATTTGACCGCGATGAAGCATCGCAGGACAACTCATCTTTCGCTAGTTTCTCAAAAGGTGTCGTAAGTGAGGTAATTTTTGAACAGATAGATGAAGCACAGAATAATCAGTCCATCACTCAACAGCTGAAAGTGAAAATTACTGATTCATCTGCGAAAAGTGAAGGGGCTGCCGTAGAAACTGTGATTGATAACACTCAAATTTTAGACAAAGCCGAGAGCGTGCGATACAAAGTCGGGGACAAAGTCGTGTTGGGTTTGCTTCCCGCAGGACCGAGCAGCTTAGTGGATCAGTTTGTAATCATAGATAGATACCGCATGCCTGGAGTTTACTTAGTTATTGCCATCTTCTTGGCTTTGGCGGTGCTCGTTGGGCGCATGCGGGGAGTGACCTCTTTAGTTGGGCTTGGAATTACCGGTGCCATCTTAATGCTATTCATTGCGCCACAAATTTTAGCTGGTAAAGATGCTTTTGTCGTTGCTCTAATTGGAGCAGGGGGGATTGTGCTAGTGAGTATGTTCGTCTCGCATGGATTTAACCGGCGGATTCAAGTGGCTGCGGTTAGTACTTTGGCAACTTTGGCAATTTCTGGAGTAATGACGTATTGTTTTGTTTTTGTTTCTAAACTTTTCGGGTTAGGACAGAGTGATGCCTTCCTTTTGCAGACAGGATTTCTTGGAACATTGAACTTGCAAGGAGTACTGCTGGCTGGAATCGTCATTTCTGTGTTGGGAATTTTAGATGATGTCACTACAGCGCAAACTGCAGCGGTAGAAGAAATTAGCAAAGCAGACAGTAAGTTAAGCGTGAAGGAACTGTACTCTAAAGGCCTTTCTGTAGGAAGGGAGCACATCGCTTCGCTAATAAATACTTTAATTTTGGTTTATGCTGGTGCGGCATTGCCATTGTTCTTACTCCTCACTCTACAAAAGAGACAGCCACTTTGGGTACTAATGAATAGTGAATTTATTGCTGAGGAGCTGGTTCGCTCGTTAATTGGTAGTACGACGTTAATTCTGGCGGTCCCAATTTCCACAATTCTGGCAGCCTACATTTTTTCTCGCTCAAACAAAAACATCACCTGAAAAGGTGGTGTTTTTGTTGGTAGTGATACAGCGTCTAGAACTACCCAGATGGGGGATTTACAAGGGGTTTCAAGCGCTTCCAATTCGGACGCTGCGACGCATCAGAGTCTACGTTTTATTTTGATGTAAAATACCAATAAATAGAGTATTAGTGAGATACTGACAAAACCTTACATTTATGCTATAATATAGCAACAATTTTAACTTAGGAATTTGGCCACCAATCGTGGTATCTAAACTTCTAAGCTCAAGTTTTGAGTAAGGATCCGTGGATTCGACGGGCTAATATCGAACATGTTACATATGCATACAGGAGGATGACGCCAATGACAACAGCCATTGACCCCATCGTAGATACTGAAACAATTACTAGTGGACAGCTCGGAAAGATGAATGACAGCTTTACGGCACTGTGCCGAAAGAATGCTGTATCGCTTCCCAAAGATGCCACCCAACTGGTTCTCGAATACGAAGGAGATCAGCTCGCCCAGGAAA
>CAZXPB010000010.1:1162-9382 GCA_964642585.1 uncultured Candidatus Saccharibacteria bacterium | reverse complement strand
GTTTGAAGCTCTCCGCAAGAGAGTCAAACGCCGAAGCGGTATGATCATCCGTCGTGTGACCGTGAACCGTGACCAAACTCCCAAAGAGTTGGTGGATGCGACAGGTCGAGTGCAGTACATCGACAGCAAGGTTCTCAATACCATGTCTTCGCAAGGTGCGGGCACTGAAGAAGTAGATCTTTATTTCTTTAACGTCAGACGATACATCTCGATCGACGAGCAGGAAAAAGAACTTGCCGCTATGGGACTTGAGCCCGACTACTACGCTCAGACCCAACTGAACATCGATGATCAATCATTTGCCGATGAGCATCCTAACGGAGCTCAGTGGGACAACAAAGACGGTCGAGCATCTTACATCACCTTCGACCGGGTTGGCGACAAGCGCGACGTGGGTTGCGGCCGCTGCGCCTATGGCTGGGATGACGGCTGGTGGTTTGCTGGTCGGCGTCCCCGCAAGTAACTCGGACACTTGCTCACCTTGTCCTTGGTTTTGTATTTTGGACTCTTGGTCCGCTCACTTTGAACCCTTCGGAAGATTTATCTTCTGCGGGGTTCTTTTTTATGATAAAATGAGTGCAGATGAATGAGTAATCTGCGGTTACGGCTTCAGATAATTTGCCTCGCATTACTATCGAACCAGAGTATTGTTGGCTACGTGCTTACAGTAGAGAGTTTGTTAGTAATCTTCCTCAGAAGAAACTTGGTGCGAGTTACTGGTGGATTATAGATCCCAAATAAAATACAATCCAGAGAGCATTCAATGGATGGTGGAACAGATGGTAACTCGTATGGTATCACCTTCAACCGGAATGACGACAAGCGCAACGTGAATTGCAACCGCAACGACAATGACTGGAATGACAACTGGTGGTTTGCTGGTCGGCGTCCCCGCAACTTTCTTCTTGAAACTCTCTTGATTTTAAATCAGGGGAGTTTCTTTTATAAGTTGTTTCTTCCAACCGCCGAGCATTTTGCCGGACTCTGCTAGGGGTGCTGACAACGCCGCAAGCTTTTTGTTATCTATCGTTTTAAGTTCCCAAGCAATTTGTAGGAAGTATTTTAAAGTATCTAACTTTACACTCGATTTTTGTACTAATGTATTTTTCTGTTCACGATTTGTATAAGTAGCAATTAACACCAGCTCAATGAGTTCAATGAACAACAAGTTAATTTTTTCGCCAAGTGAATACCTTGTTAGTCTTGGAATATGTGGCAAGTACCCATGCCAAAGTTTATATGCGTCAGTTACTTTTTGTAGAATAGGTAAAGGCGTAGTTACTCCAAATACTGTCGGGGGGGGGCGATTTTAGAAGAACGCGTATGAGAATTCAATTCAGTCATAAATATGAAGAGTTAATTAGCATAGAAAATTTACTGGCTGCTTGGCAGGAATTTAGGCTTGGAAAGTCCAAAAAGAAAGATGTCCAGCAATTTGCTGCGCATCTTATTGATAATATTGTACAGCTTCATAACGACCTTGCCAATAAGAGCTATTCACACGGCGGGTATTATAATTTTGCAATAGCAGATCCAAAGCCCCGGCAAATACATAAGGCCGCAGTTAGGGACAGAGTCTTGCATCACGCAATTTATAGACAACTGTATCCATTTTTTGATAAAACCTTTATTGCTGACTCTTATTCATGCCGAGTAAATAAAGGAACGCATAAAGCCTTTAACCGCTTTCAGTCATTGGCTTATAAGGTGAGTAAAAATAATACCCAGACTTGCTGGGTATTGAAATGCGATATTCGTAAATTCTTTGCGAGTATCAACCATGAGGTCTTATTAGGGCTACTCGAAGCTTATATACCCGATAAAAATATTATGTGGTTATTTGAACGTGTGATATCTAGTTTTGTTTTAGATGGAGTGAGGGTAGGATTGCCGCTTGGAAATTTAACATCTCAATTATTTTGTAATGTGTATATGAATCAGTTTGATCATTTTGCAAAGCATAAGCTAAAAGCAAAAAACTATATTCGTTATGCCGATGATTTCGCATTTTTGTCTGGGGATAAAGAATGGCTTGTTGATATAATACCCAAAATTTCAGAATTCTTGGGAAATAGTCTTAAATTAACTTTGCATCCTGACAAAGTGTTTATTAAAACGTTCGCCTCGGGGGTAGACTTTCTAGGGTGGGTTCATTTTCCGCAGTTTAGAGTGCTGCGCAATGCCAGTCAAAGACGCATGGTAAGAAGGATATTCAAACACCCTACCAAGGAAACAGTTCAGTCTTATTTAGGATTGCTTAGCCATGGAGATGCTTATACATTACAGCAAGAAGCTTTGAATCAGTACGGATTATTAGGAGGCAACCTGTGCTTGTAATTTTGACAACCAACAACGCATAAAAGATTGGATTAAAAACTAATAAGAAAACACCACCCATAGAGGTGGTGTTTTCTTTGGAACAGTCCGCAGTATTTAGCGACCCTTCCGAGTCACTCGATACTGCGGACTGTTGGTAGGACGGATAGATATAAGTGGAAAACCTTTATGGCTTTAGTTAGAGAGGATTACTTGATAATCGGCGATCGCTAGAAACCAAAATAATTGCTATCATAATGATATGAGATTAGATATACCATTGATACAACAAAGAGAAGACTCTTTCCATTGCCAGGTCGCTGCATTGTTAATGATCTTGCATCATTTTGGTGAAAATATAGATTATGATGAACTGTTATCTGAACTACAGCCATATATGTTAGATACTGGGATGCACTCGCAGGGGATCATGATTTATTTAAAGAAGCGTGGCTACAACACTTTATTCCAACACCACGATTTGGGTGTGGTTAGTTTGGCCACTGAGAATCTAACAGAAAAAGATTTAGAAACTTTCAAGAAGGAGTACGAAGAAATACCTGACGACGAAAAGAATAAATACAGAAAAACGAAACTAGCTTTAGATATTGAATATATGGAATTAGGTGGGTTGTATTCAAATGTGCTCCCAAAACTAGATTTAATCAAAGAATATATCGATAAAGGAATACCGGTAACCTTAGGTGTTAAAAATAAAGGTATTCGCTTAAGACCCGCAGCTAATGAAGGTAATCATGCAATCGTTATTACAGGTTACGATGATGATTCATTTTTTGTGAATGATCCTGCACCTAAATCCGATGGTCAATACAAGTTGAGCTATGATAGATTGCTTCATGCCTGGTATAGCACTGGTGTCCAAACTAAAATTGCTTGGAAATAGTTTTCAAATAGCGATGGGTACCATATGGATTTCAAAAACTTTTGGTAAAACTGAAAACTCACACATAGCCAATGAAAACCGACTTAAAAACGCCCATCCGGGCGTTTTGATTTTGCGTGGTAGGCATCGTCTGAACAATTGGAAAACTAATTTGGCTTTGATAAGAGAGCTATATCTATACCTCACTTAGATGGATACCTTGCAGAGTTGAAAACTTAGTAATTGTAGGTGAGTGCTGAGTTCATTACTGAATAAGTTTGAATGAAGTAGCGAACTCATCATATAGTGCCATATTTTGATCGGCAGTATCCTTGTCCAGAGTTAAAAACATCATAGTGTAAACGTATTCATCTTTTTTGAGGGAATAATTAACTGTATATACCTGTTGCGTATCTGCATCAGTCTTTGTTTTCGCAATGTATTCCTGACCGGACAATGTTGTTTTGGTGGTATTTGTGTACTCTGTCAATCCTGATATGGCTTTACCATTGCGATAGCTTTCGAGAATAATATCGAATGATTTGTAGGTATCTGGATTCTTACTAACTTCTACAAATATCCCTCCCGGTATCATTTCTAAGGGTGCCCCTACGTTTTGATTTGAAAAGTAAACTGCCGGACTTTCTTGATTGTCATCGCCAGTCTTAAACCAATTAGACGGATAGTTGAGAGAGAATCCTAAACTGGTATTGGTATATTTATACCAGCCGTTTTCTGCCTTCACAGGCTCCTCACTTGAATTCGTTGGCGAGTTATTAGCCTGATTTTTATAGAGTAATAAAGTAGCTACAGCTAAACAAATTACCAGGATAAGAATGTATTGTTTTTTCATAGGACTAGAATAATTATTTAAAGTATACTTCTTTTGTTTAAGCCAGTAAAGTTTTCGTTCTTTGTTGGTCTCATCAAAATTGTCATTTTGGAAAACTTTTCCCCGACCAATAAAGCCAAATCAAAAACATTATGTTTTGTTGGTAGACCAGAACATGACAGGTGGAAAACTTTTATGGCTTTAGTAAAAGAAGTTTACGATAGCATGGTTCATTCAAATATTTTGGTTCAAAATATGTAGAATTAGCGGCAAATAAGATTATTGCTAAATAAGCGATTTTTTGGTATTATTGATTTAGTATTCAAAATATATGCGCCAACAGATTAAACAAGCCATGACAATTATTAGTTTGGCTTGGCAAAAGAATTTTACATATAGATTTACCGTATTAAGCTATCGTATAGGGGAAATAGCTGAAGTTTTGGTATTGATTCTAATGTGGACAGCAATATACGCAAACTCAGGCTCAGCAATAAAAGGTTTTAGTCTAAATGAAATGATTACCTATGTATTGATAGGTAATCTATGTGCTGTAGCAGTGCGTAATTTTTTATCAGCATCAGTTTCAAAAGATATCAATCAGGGAAGACTGTCAATGTTTTTGGTTAAGCCAATTCCATACCTAAAGTATGTTTTTATTAATGAAATAGGTAGATCCTTTCTTTCTACGATTCTTTCAGTGGTTACGCAAATCGTAGTGATACTGTTTTTCTTAAATAAAATAGTTATAAATACTGACCCATTTTATTTGGCAGTAATTATTGGAATGATTATTTTAGCATTTATAATCGAGTTTCAATTAAGTTTTCTTATTGGGACGATAGCATTTTGGACAGACGAGGTAGATGGTCTACAGCTTACTATAGAACGAGTAAAGAGATTTTTCTCTGGCGGATATTTTCCTTTATCACTTTTACCTGCAACTTTAGCTTCATTCGCCATGATACTTCCTTTCGGTTATTCTTTCTTTGTTCCAGCCTCGTTATATCTAAAAAAGATAGATATACAGCAAGGTTTACGAGGTCTACTTATTCAAGGGGTTTGGATTTTGATATTATCAGTAATTATATATTTTGTTTGGAGACGTGGCCTAAAGCGATACGAAGCCGTAGGTTCTTAAAACTATAAGATGAGTAAGCACATAGTCAAATTAGAAAATGTATCGAAGGATTACACCTTCCATCGCAAACAGCCTGGATTCTTGGGGTCACTGGCGTCTTTGTTTTACAGAAAAAAACATATAGCTAAAGCTGTTCAAAGTATTTCGTTTAACATATCTGAAGGGGAAGTTGTTGGTTTTTTAGGTCCTAACGGGGCGGGTAAAACCACGACATTAAAGATGTTGTCTGGTATTCTATATCCTTCTTCGGGAACTCTATCGGTGCTTGGCTTTGATCCTCAACAAAGACAGAAAGAATTCAAAAAACAAATAGGCATAGTTATGGGACAGAAAGATCAGTTAGTGAAAGAGTTGCCTCCCATGGATAATTTTATATTGTTTAAAGAGTTCTATGAGATACCTGATGATGTGTTTAAAGAGACAATCGATGAGTTAGTAGAAATTTTGGGAATGAGCGATTTTATGGATGTGCAGGTTCGTAAATTATCTTTAGGACAGCGCATGAAAGCAGAATTGATTGGTGCGTTATTGCATAAACCCAAAGTGCTTTTTCTGGATGAGCCAACAATAGGGTTAGATGTAGTCGCTCAAAAGAATATACGTGATTTTATTAAGAAGTATAATCAGAAACAAAAAACAACTATAATATTGACCTCGCATTATATGGACGATATTTTAGAATTGTGTGAGCGCGTAATAATTATTGATTTCGGTAAAATTTTATATGATGGAAAGTTGAGCCAATTAATATCTCAATACGCAACAGAAAAGATTATAAGGGTTACATTTTCAGAGGCTGTTTCACAAAAATCAATTGAAGTTTTTGGAGCTATTGAGGACTATCAAGGAATACGAGCTTTGTTACGAGTACCGCGAAGTGAAGTAAAGAAAGTAGCATCCAAAATTATCACTTCCGACTTACCAATTGACGATATCTTAATTGAAGAGATGCCAATTGATGATGTGATTAGAGTTATTTTTGATAGTAAAAACTAAAAGTGGAAAACCATTTTCGCATATATAAAACCAAATCAAAAACGCCCTAACAGGCGTTTTGTAGTTTTGGTAGACCAGAACATGACAGGTGGAAAACTTATCTGGCTTTGGTAAGGGAGGTTTATAGTTATCTTATTTCAAGCTATAATAACAACGTAAATAATCATAATTGGTATGAATCCTGATAAACTTGGCTATAATCCTGAAGCAGAATCAAAATATAAAATTTTGCACGAAAGAGGTGTTGAATTAAAAGATTCTGATATTGAACTTATTATTTCTGAATTAGCTGCGGGGGCAAGGGATACTCAAGAGTTCTTGGGAAACCTAGAAGATTCTGAACTGAACTTTATAAGTTCTGATAATTTGGATAAGATCGGTTACGTTCCAGATCAGCAAACAATCAATGTGCCGCTCCCATATTTTAAGAGTATAGAAAGCCTAAACATTGATTTATTAGAATATAAACAAAAGATTGGAGAGATACAAGGTCAAAATCTTGGAGAAGTGGACTATCAAATATATTTAAGAAATGCAGGTCGCGAGGAAGCAGTTCATCATTACCAAAATGTTGGTCATGAGAAACTTAAAGCTAAACTACGGGAGGAAGTGAATAGTTTATCTGATCTAGATAGATTATTGTGTGATGTAGAAGTTGAAGCTAGAAGAGTGGTTGATGAGATTGCCATTAGCAAAGGAGAAGAACCGATATGGGAAAAGCTAGATCAAACTCTTCAAGAGCTTTTCCCTGAGCGTTATAATATGCCAATTGAATCACTCACTAAAGTACTGTAAGTATTTTGGAAAACTAAAACACCGCTGTTAAGCGGTGTTTTAAATATATAAATTAGGCGTGGTAGACCATCTCGAGACAGGTGGAAAACTTATCTGGCTTTAGTAAGAGAGCTATATTTATGCTTTACACGGCTGGATACCTCGTAGGGTTGAAAACTATCCAGAATCCCGGAAGATTTACACTGAATTAACTTTCGTATAACATAAGTATATGGAAAAGTTGTTTATCAAAAACAGGAACGATAAAAACCTATCAGTTATAGTAGATAAACCCGCAAGCCCAATCGGCTTGGCTTTTGTAATGCATGGACTCGGCGGTTTTAAGGAACAACTTTATATTGAGGGGTGGGCAAAGGCATATGTAAATAATGGCTACACAGCAATTCGTTTTGATACTGCTAATACTATTGGTGAGAGCGAAGGGGAATATGAGAAAGCTACCATTACTAATTATTACGAAGATTTAGAGGATGTGATTAATTGGTCAAAGGCTCAAGATTTTTATATAGAACCATTCTGTTTAGTTGGTCACAGTTTAGGCGGAATCTGCATTGCACTTTATGCAGAGAACTATCCTGAAGAAGTGAAAGCTCTGGCACCAATCTCAACAGTAGTGTCAGGAAAATTGAGTTTTGAATCTTATGATGAAGAAGTTTTGAAAAAATGGGAAGAAACAGGTTGGACAGAACGAGTTAGTAAATCTCGCCCAGGTGTTGTTAAGAAACTCCCATGGTCGCATATGCAGAATCGATTGAAATATGATTTGTTAGATAAGGTGCAAAATTTAACTGTGCCTGTGCTGATGATGGTCGGTAGCGTGGATGATTTAACTAAACCTGAGCATCAACAGATATTGTTTGAAAGTTTACCAGGTAAAAAAGAATTACATATTATTGATGGATCACCTTACACGTTCAGGGAAGACAAACATATACAAGAAACTTGCGGCTTGATGAATGCTTGGATTGCACTGTTGGAAAACTAAAACACCGCAGTAGCGGTGTTTTAAATATATAAATTAAGCGTGGTAGACCATCTCGAGATAGGGGGAAAACTTATATGGCCCTGATATGGAAAGTTTATAATATACTGGTATAATCAATAATATGAATGAAAAATACCCACAATTTAGTCAAGAAATAAAGAATCCAGAATTAGTTCATGAAAAAGTTCAAAATCCTGAGATTGATGAACTGGAAGAACCTTTGCAAAATATTCTCCTACAGATAGGAGATAAAATTGATTCTGGACAATATG
>CAZXPB010000010.1:0-1152 GCA_964642585.1 uncultured Candidatus Saccharibacteria bacterium | reverse complement strand
TGATGCGGCACGTCAAAATGGTATGGCAACGCTTTTTGAGACGGGGATAAAAAAGGTTGAAGAAGGTATTACAAGTCTGGATGAAATTATGGGCGTTACGGTGGGATAATGAAATATATCGTTACTGCAAAAGATGCATCTGGTCGTTTACCTACTTTAATATTGAAAAGATTTATTGATGAGCGATACAAAATTAATAATCATTCGGCTATTCCAACTAGATTCGTGGCTGGTTTCTATAAACAGAAAGGTCAGGTTTACCCTTGGATGAAATCTCCTGAGGAAATGTTTCAATCGAAGATTAAGGGTCTTAGCGACTTTGACCAATACAGTGGTAAGCGAGCATTGGTAGTAACGGAACACATCAATACAGGCGGAGCCATGGAAGAGATGAAAAGATTTTTGGATTCCTATGGCATAGTCTCGGAAATCGTAGCCGTATCAGCTCATCCTAACTTTTCCAAAGATGAAGATAAATCCGAGCAAGTTGTTTTAGGTAAGTCTTCGACTCAGCCATCGATTACTTGGAGGTCAGATTTATCGGGAGTCAAAAAATATTCTGATCAGCCGTACTCTGAACGAGACAAGGATTTTGAAAACCAATCTTCTTCTCGAGAAGATGTAAATATTATTGCTGACCGTTTAATTAAATGGTACGAAAATCTTAAGCCAACAGAAGTTTAATTTATTGTCCATACAAGCATCGGAAAACTAAAACACCGCCGTTAAGCGGTGTTTTGTATATATAAATTAAGCGTGGTAGTGTCAGCGAGTCTAGAACCGACCAGATAGGGGACTTACAAGGGGTTTTGAGACATTATTATAAACACTAAACAACGCATCAGGGTCGCAGCCTTGAATGTAGAAATGAGACAAATGAGACAGTCCTTAAGCCTTGTTTTGAGTGTCTCCTTTTGACTTATCATCATCTTTGTGGCCTTGTGTGGATTTTGGTTCTGGATCAAGATATCCATTCCTAATTAAGAACGAGCGAAGCGTGGAGTGATCATCCTTCGTTGCGGCCAGTTCCCTTATCTTTGGGTCGTTTTTTATACTATCCCAGAACTTCAATTTATCCAGTATTTCGGGATCCTTAATTTTAGACTTTCTAGTTATGTTGATTAAGACATCAAGAGGCATGTATATGTGGTT
>CAZXPB010000009.1:0-32140 GCA_964642585.1 uncultured Candidatus Saccharibacteria bacterium | reverse complement strand
CTCAATAGACATAGAGATAACTGGCTCAGCAAATTTAATGCGCTCAAGCATCATTGGTTTATTTACGTCACACAAAGTGTCTCCGGTAAAAGTATTTTTTGGTCCCACAAGAGCACAAATGTCTCCAGCAAAAACTTCTTTTACTTCGTCGCGTTCGTCAGCACGCATACGAACAATACGACCCACACGTTCTTTATCCCCTGTTCTTGCATTAAGCACATAGCTTCCTGCTTCTAAATGCCCTGAGTAAACTCTAAAGAAACAAAGTCTTCCCACAAAAGGATCGGTGGCAATTTTAAACGCCAAAGCTGTAAAAGGTTCTTCGTCACTTGGCTTGCGTTCTATTGGTTCATGGGTTTTTAAGTCAGTACCTTTTATTACACCACGGTCAATTGGAGTTGGTAAAAAGTTTACCACAGCGTCAAGAATAGTTTGCACAATAATTCCTCTACCGTCTCCACCAAGCACAGGGAAGAAAGCTCCGCCTTGCACTGCTTTACGAATAGCTGTCAAAAATTCTTGTTCAGTTAGATCTTGACCACCTAAATATTTTTCCATAAGAACATCATCGCTCTCTACAACTTTTTCCAACAATTTATGACGATATTCTTTAGCTTTTTCTAACATATCAGCAGGAACTTCTCCAACCACAAATTCTTTGTCAGTAAAATCTTTATAAGTGTAAGACTTCATGTTAATCAAATCCACCACACCATTGATTTCTTTTTCAAAACCTATTGGTAACTGAATTGGAAAAGCATTTGGAGACAAACGCTTGTGAATAGAATCCAAAGATTTATAAAAATCTCCACCAGTCTGGTTGATTTTGTTGATAAAACACATGCGAGGTACATGGTATTTATCTGCCTGACGCCACACAGTTTCGCTTTGTGGTTCTACACCCATTTTTCCGTCAAAAACCACCACAGCACCATCAAGTACGCGCAAACTGCGCTCTACTTCTACGGTAAAATCTACGTGTCCTGGAGTATCAATAATGTTAATTTTATGTTTAACATCGCCAGCAAGTTTAATAAACCTAGGCGCCCAGTAACAAGTAACCGCAGCCGAAGTAATTGTAATACCACGTTCACGTTCTTGCTCCATCCAGTCAGTTACAGTTTCACCTTCGTGCACTGCACCAATGGTGTGGATCATACCGGTGTTGTACAAGATACCTTCGGTAGTTGTAGTTTTACCAGCATCGATGTGAGCGATAATCCCAATGTTTCGGGTCGCTTCAATTGGATATTCTCTTGGCATAATTAGTTTAAATTTAATCTTTTATTTCTTCTTGTTACCGAAACGAGCGAAGTGAGCGAAAGCTTTGTTAGCTTCAGCCATACGATGAGTATCTTCGCGCTTCTTAACAGCAGCACCGATTTTGTTGTAAGCATCTACGATTTCGTACGCAAGCTTAGTTGCCATAGGCGCACCTTTTCGGCTACGCGCTGCAGCGATCATCCATTTCATACCAAGACTAGTACGACGAGGTTCTTGCACTTCCATAGGAACTTGGTAGTTAGAGCCACCGATACGGCGACCTTTAATTTCCATCAATGGAGAAATATTTTTTAAGGCGATGTCGAAAACTTGGCGTGAATCTGTTACTTCGTTTTCTTTATCTGCTTTCATCTTTTCTTCTACTATAGCAAGAGCGGCGTAAAAGATTTTTTGAGATACAGTTTTTTTACCGCGTTCCATCAAATAGTTGATGAATTTGCCGTACTTAACACTGCTAAATTTTGGATCTGGTTCTACTGTGTGTTTTTCAAAACTTCTTGCTCTACGTGGCATGGGAGTTTTTCCTTTCTAATTTTAGAGGTTAAGCAGCGCTAGGCTTCTTTGTACCGTATTTACTGCGAGAGCGTTTACGACCGTCAACGCCTAATGTGTCCAACTTACCACGAACAATGTGATAACGAACACCCGGAAGATCTTTAACACGACCGCCGCGAATCATTACTACACTGTGTTCTTGCAAGTTGTGACCAACACCTGGGATGTAAGCAAGAACTTCCATCTGGTTAGTCAATTTAATTTTCGCTACTTTACGAAGCGCAGAGTTCGGCTTCTTTGGAGTAGTTGTGTAAACCTTCAAACATACACCGCGCATGAAGGGGCTTCCTGTCGGCATGTTGATGGTTTTATTCTTCAGCAAGTTCACACGACGTTGTAACGCTGGTGATTTGCTTTTTGCCTTCAAAGGCTTGCGGCCTTTGCGCACCAATTGGTTAATTGTTGGCATCTTAGAGATGACCCTTTCTATATTGGGTGACACTCGCCTGCTTGGTTTCCCGCGCCGGCGTCCCGTTAATAAATTATTTCCACATAAAAAACTGACCAGAGTCAGCTCTCGTGGTTTCGTGATTTGGTACTGCAACGAAGCCTATATTGCTTAACTTCCCAAATTTACGAACAATGTGTCGGTAATTCCTGTTGCCGTAAGGCACTGATGGGGCTTCCAATGAATTGTAGATTGATTATATCGCAAACCATCAAATAATGCAAGTCACCAGTGCTTTAACTGGCTTATTGACAAGAACCAAACTTTATGTTATAATTTCAAGTTCCCCTGCTAATCTAGTCTCGCTGGTAAATATTAATTTGGCCATAGCGAGATTGGGTTAGCAAGGGAATATTCTTGTGAACCACTACGGTGGAAATTTTAGCTATAAGCTGTGCAAGACAGCAAAATAAATGAAAAATTTAAGGGAGAGAGAGATTTGGATACCAGCCGTAGAGCTGCAAAAGGTCTGCAAACACCTCGGGATAGATATCTATCCTTTTGGCGACGAAAGCCTAGAACCATTTCGCATTTCTATGCGGGATGATCGCAGGCTGAATATCCACACCCGATCCGGCCTCTTCTATGCCAGCCGGGTTATAGCCCCAGATGATATCGGCGATTCTGTCGTACTAAAATACGACGGCCAGGGTAAATTGAATATTTGGGTTAACAATATGAACTTAAATATTCTCAACAATCCCGTCAGACGGATTCTGTCAAAAACAGTTATCCCACAACGCTTGTTTCGCGAAGACCATGAGTTTGGGAGGGTATTCAACGACGAGTTTGAAAGAATATCCGATCTACGTGGGACAAACATGTCCTTAGTAACTGCCACGGACGCGTGTCCGCGTCACAAGGTCATTTCTGGATATGAGATAATGTATGTGTTTAAGTACGCATCCTCAAACTCAGATCGCAGACGGATCCAGCGCATCTACGGTTGCGGGAAATACAGCCAAAAAAGTCTTGACTGGTTCAAAGCTGAAATGGCTGAATTCATGATTCGGCCATCAGGTGCTTTTGACCACCTGCCAGAATCTGCCGAGATCCAGACAATTGCCGAGCCGAAAGTAGAAGCTAAAAAGTTTACGAGGCCGAAAATAGCGGCGCCGCAAACCAAAAAGCCGAAACCAACGGTTTTGACTCTTCCCCACAATATGCAGATCGGTACGGCCGCCCTTCAGCCTCTCCGACCTAATGATCTGAAGAAAAATCCACGGATCAACCCAGCTATGTCAGCCTTGGCCGCACTTTTGCCTCAAGTGAAAAGTTCTGCCGAGTCTGTCTAGCAAAACAATAGAGCCGCGCTTCTTTATAGAAGCACGGCTCATCTTTTTTTAGTACATCAATTAATACATTCCGAAGAGATTAAAGAAAGTGGTTATAACAGGCCCAAGAATTTTATCTAAAATTCCTAGCATTAGGAAAATAATGACAATGAAAAATCCGTAACGCTCCATTGATAGAATCCAGTACATCGCATTTGTTGGCAATAATGATGCTAAAATTTTACTACCATCTAGTGGTGGAATTGGAAGTAAGTTAAAGGTTCCTAATACTAAGTTCATCACTACAGCTTTCAACCAGTACTCTGCCATTATTCCTGAAAGTAGCCCAAACTTAATAGGCAGGATCATCAAGATTGCTAAAATAAAATTGCTAGCAGGACCAGCAAAAGACACAAGAGCCATCCCTAATTTACGAGGACGAAGAGCATCAAAGTTTACAGGAACTGGTTTAGCTGCTCCAAAAATAATTGGACTTCCGACAAATAAGAGTAACGCCGGTAGCAGAATTGAACCAAATGGGTCAATGTGAGGAATTGGATTTAAAGTAATCCGACCTTCATCGCGCGCGGTGCTGTCCCCCAGCTTTTCAGCTGCAAGGCCGTGGCTAACCTCGTGGATTATTGCTGAAAACAGCAAGATCAATAAAGTAATTAAAATTTCCATATATTCAGTATAGCAAACAGTACTGTGAAAATCTCCCCTCTTGCCAAAATTTCGGATTTAATATATACTTAGCAAGTACTTAATTTAATTGAATTTCAAACAAATGCCAAGAATGTGTACCATTTGTGGCAAGACTTACTTAAAAACCATTAAGCGTTCCCACTCAATGCGCGCTTCAATCCACCGATTGATGCCAAACACTCAGTGGACCCGCGATGCTTCTGGTAACAGAGTAAAAGCTTGTACACGCTGCATTAAAGCTAAAACAAAAACCCACGTTGGGAATAAAGCTAATGCTTAAAAAACCGCTATCAGAATGATTGCGGTTTTTTATTTTCATTATTTTTCTGACTTGAGAACTTCTCTGGTAATTCTTGTTGCGATCCCCACCCAAATGATGTACGGCAGCATACCGATTGCAGCAATTGGTGATTGAAACACCATCACAATAGTTGCGAGCACAGCGAGCGCGTTCATCAACTTCATCTCTTTAAACGCTTTGGCAATCTTTCTATCCACAAAAAATAGTTTATTCCAATAAGCGTTTAAAATTGCATTGGCGAGCATCAGCACTCCTACTACATAGTGAAGCCAAGTGAATACAGGAACATTCCAGTACCACATGAAAGCTAGTGTGGTAAATACATAAAGAAAAATCCAAATCTCTCCGATAGTACTTCCTTGCGGAGTCCATTTTGGTTTAGATAAAGATGCATACCAAGCAGAAGTAGCACCTTGCTTAGACCACCTTGCTCCAAAAATCGCAACTGCAATTGTAATTGCAGGAATCACTAAAAAGTTAATTGGGATATTCATAGTTAAAAATTAATTACCAGCTGCCACCGCCTCCGCCACCACCGCCGCCTCCACCGCCTCCGCCAGAGAATCCACTTCCCCCACTGGAAGACGAACTAACTGAACTGGCAACCGATTGAACTGAATTAGAAAAATTAGACATGGAATTAGTAAACATAATTGCATTGAAAGCAGAACCGCTTCCGTCATTATACCAAGACGGTGCGCTAGTTAAATCTTTAAACTGCGCTGCCCAAAGCGCTTCCACTCCTAGTGCAATTGCAAACGGCAAGAGTGCTTCAAATTGCTGAGGATTCTTTTCAGGCGCGTTATGAAAGTTCAAGCGATCTTTTTCTGCGACAGTAAGATACAATTTCAAACCATCTACCAAAGAAACCATGTCCGCCCCTTTTTGGGTGCGAGCTGGCATTACAAATGAAAACGCAATAATTATGAGTCCTGACAAGACTGTGGCAATCACTCCTAAATACCCAATTGCAGAACCAGAAAGGAACGACCCGAACACCCCTACTAACATTCCGAGAGCAAAATATAGTCCTTGCACCACCATAGGATTGGCTGCAAAATATTTTTCTTTCACTAATTCAGAAAGTGTTGAAGATTTGATCTTAATAAGCGCCTGTCCAAAAGTGGTATCGGATTTCAAATCCGAAAGTTTAACGGTGATCGCTCCCCCAGCAAACAAAGCATTCAGTAGCGCTTTAGATTGAGGGGCAAGAGTAGTTTGAGATTTATCTAATTTGGTAAATTCATAATCAATTCCTTTGAACACTAATAAAGTTTTGGTATCTAAGCGATTGATAGTTAAAAAACCCCTCGAAGCTAAATACACAATTTCAGCAGCAATGTCTTTATTGTCGGTTTTGCTGTGCGCCAATGTCCCCATGTACAGGGCAGACATACCATTTGGTGAGTCGTATTGAGCCACGACTGAATTCTTTCTCTTTGCATCTTTTCCATATTTATTCCATAACCACATCATTATCGCGAAAACGAATATTGGTAAAATTAAAATCCCATTATCTAAAAAGATATTCCAAAGTTTTTCTGCAAAAGTTGGTTTAGTTAGAGTCCCCGCTGGTAGACCTGCGACAACAGTAAACCCTTTTCCATTCCCTAACTCCATACTTGAAGTATATGTCACACTCTCTGAATTGCCACCAATTATCGCACAGTTCTGCTCCGTTGAATTATCAACTCCAGTGAAACACGTCATTTGAGTGATACTTGCGGGCGCTGTAACAATTACTGTTGATTTTATAATTGGTACTTCCCAACCGCTACCAATTGCATTCCAGTACAACTCATCGTGATCATCAAAATAATTAATAGCTCTCCCAACCGAGTATGAAATAATATAGATTTGTTTACCAGTCACAGTTTTGTCAGCATCGCCAATTTTTAGATGCACTTTACCACCAGAAGTAGATTGGCTAAAAGCCAATGAGTTTAACTTGTCGTCAGTAACTGCAAAATTACTTAGTCGTAGCTTAAAGCTTCCCCCACGAGCTTTGTATTTATACGGAATTTCTCGTAAAATTCCATGTCGCTGTTCAATACCAAAATCATATGTAATTGTTTCTTTTACATCTATAACAGAATTTTGGTTTATTAAGATTTCAGTTTTGTAGTCAGCAATCGACTCTGAGGCTTGCGCGATAGTTGGCGTAATTAAAACAACTTGAGTGAAAAACGCTAAACCAAAGATTGATGCAAAAAGTAGAAACTTTTTAAACATAGTTTTTAATTAACCAATGAATCCTGCTAATTGTCCCACCCCAATACCAACGCCGATCGCTAATCCACCCATCAATAATGTCATGATGGCATCTCTCCAAACTCTTACTCTAAAAATGTGAGCATTTAGCGCGCCCAGTAAGGCAAGCGAAAGTAGAGTCAAACCAACTGACCACCACACAGCGATTCTTGATGTAGAAAATACATATGGCGCTAATGGAATGAAACCTGCAACGACATACGAGACAAACATCACAGTTGCTGCAACAATAGGCTTACTCAGCGCCACTTCTTTATTTGACTGATACTCTTCCACTGATTGTTCAGAGAGCAAACTGCCCACTCCCATAGAAAATGCTTCTACGAAAATTAAAACTGTTCCTGTTAGCACGATTGTTTTAGTATCTACACTGGCTATTGCGATACCAGCGAGCAAACCTACAGTTGAGACCAAACTATCTTCAACACCAAAAGTGAAATTTCTAACGATTAAACTATAGTCTTTTTTTGTTCCTTGCATAATTAATTTAATTATCTATTATCGCCATCACTTAAAATTACCCCTCTCCCTAAGCGGTCTGAAAGTTTATCTAAATTTCCTTGAGCGATTGCTTCAAAAGAAATACCTAATTCAGTTGCTAACTGAGCTGTATACCACAGCACATCACCAATCTCTTTTTTCAAATTATCTTTTTTTTCTTCTGTGAGTACTCCCCCATCATTGGCAATTACTTTTTTAAGTTTTTCTGCTACTTCGCCCGCTTCTCCAGCTAACCCTAACCCACAATAATACAGCGCAGATTCTTTTGGGTACTGAGCGGTTTTGTTTGCTTCCACTTGATATTCATCAAAAGTCATTAATTTGTCCTTTCAATATAATTACCTCTATTATAGCACTTTCTCCCATCATTGAAATATATTTGATGGTATAATATTAATAGCAATAATCTATGCAATCAATTTCAAAAAGCTTACGCCGTAACCCACTACCAGTAGTGCTGTTTACAATTTTTGTAGACATGTTGGGCTACGGAATTTTAATTCCTATTGTCCCCCAATTACTAGGTGACCAAAATTCAATCTTTTCTGTATTACCAACCGGAATGTCTATTGATGATGGATATATCTTACTAGGCTTTCTAGTTGGGATTTATCCGTTCATGCAATTTTTAGCCACCCCAATTCTGGGGCAGCTATCAGATAAATTTGGGCGTCGAAAAATTTTAGCAATCGCTCTTAGCGGTACTTGTCTGTCTTACTTCGCATTTGCCATTGGAGTAATTACGCGGAATATCCCACTACTCTTTTTATCTCGTGGGTTTGATGGTTTTACTGGTGGGAACATTTCTGTAGCTCAAGCAGCCATTGCCGACATCTCTACCCCAGAAAATCGTGCCCGTAATTTTGGTTTTATTGGTGCGGCTTTTGGATTAGGTTTAATTATTGGACCATATATTGGTGGTAGACTTTCAGACCCAAATTATATTTCTTGGTTTAATCCAGCTACCCCATTTTGGTTTGCAGGGATTTTGAGTTTCATCAACGTAATGTCCGTTCTATTTTTATTCCCAGAAACGCTCACTGGAATCCGCAAGAAATTTAAAATTCAGTGGTTTAAATCTATTAAAAATATCATTGCCGCCTACGGGATGAAGCAACTGCGTGCACCATTCGTCAGCTCTTTCCTGTTCCAATCTGGTTTTAGTTTCTTCACAACATTTTTTAGTATCTACTTAATTCGAAAGTTTCAATTCACTCAAGGCAATATTGGTGATCTATTTGCTTATGTCGGACTCTGGACTGTGCTATCGCAAGCATTAATTAACAGCAACATCTCCAAATGGTTTTCTGAAGGAACAATACTGAAAGTCAGTTTGTTTGCGCTCGCCGCAAGCGTCGCGCTCTTCTTCGCGCCGAGCACGGGCTACGGTCTACTATTCATTACTCCATTCTTCGCTATATTCATCGGACTTGTGCAAGCAAACTTCTTGTCACTCATTAGTAAAACAGTTGGGCCAACTAAGCAAGGAGAAATTTTGGGAGTAAACTCAAGTATTAACACTCTTGCGCAATCACTGCCTCCAATTCTTTCTGGTTATATTGCAGCGTTCATCACTCCAAACGCGCCAATCATAGTTGCATCAATTTCAATCTTTTTTGCCGGAATTGTCTTTTGGTTGTTTTTCAAACAACCCCGCGAATACAAACACGCATAAAAAAACGAGTCAATTTTTCAACTGACTCAAATGTTTCTCTAAAACAAAAATTAAAAATCCCATTTTCTCGAAATGCAAGTTCCCAGTTTATCTTCAGGCAACTCTGGTGCCGTCCCATGCAATTTAATGTCGCATCGTTGTCGATCTTCAAGCACACTTACCTTGCACTCACCAGCAGTTGAGATTGAACCCCAATGATCTACTTTTTGCAAGTACCCGAGGCCGTGGATGTTTCCAACAGCCAGCACTAATTGAGAATAAACTCTTTCGTCTGCTCTTTCAAACTTCTTGCCAAGCGCATCTACTCTTTCTTGTTGGAAGAACCAACTAGAAGAATGATACCTCGGATAGATATCGATCAAGTAATACCCTTCTTCGGGTTTTGAGTCGACCCAAAAACTTTGAATTTCTCTACGAGACCACCAATAGTGTTCGTAGATACGTAAAGTTTCAGAGTCACTTTTCTTAGAAAGAATATGGAACTGTTGTCGAAAGCTAATTGGTAAGGCATAGATAATGCGCCAATCATTTTGTCTGCATTCCCGCGCGTGCGTGCGCAGTGTTCTAAAGTTGTAACGAAGCGTTTCGGAGATTGAAGGATTTGACTTCACTTTCCAAAATTCTTCAGCCTCTTGCTTAGAAATGACTTTGAAACTTCCAAATATTTCTTTTGCTAAACTCAAATCAACTAAAATTTTTGCCATCACTAATCCCCCGTAAATTTGTCCTAATTTTCAACAGTGTACTGTGCTTAGTCTCATTTGTCAAAAAAACACCGCCTATTGGGGGTGTTTTTAAAAGTGTTTTAAAAATATTTAACTATACTACTAAGTAGCCATTGTCTGCAGATTGTTCTTTAGCTTCGGCAATTCTGTTCATGATTTCATCAAGGTCTTCATCGCTGAAGAAGTCAATCGTGATTTTTCCACCACGACCCTGACGCAATATTTTTACTTGCGCGCCGAGCTTACCACGAAGTTCGCTTTCTAAAGCCATGAGTTTTGGATCTGGCATTGCCGCATCCATTTTTCGCTTCACTACAATTTCACGCACCTTGCTTTCTACTTGGCGAACATTCAAACCTTGTTCTTGAATGGTTTGATACATTAAAATCATTTTTTCAACGTCGCCTAGCCCCAAGATTGCCCGCGCATGACCTTCGGAAATTTTTCCTTCAATTACACCGCGCTGAATTTCTGCTGGCAAGTTAAGCAAGCGTAAAGTGTTGGCAATTGCGCTACGAGATTTACCGACTTTCTTTGCTACTTGATCTTGAGTTAAGTTAAAGGCTTTGATTAGTCTGTCATAACCACGCGCTTCTTCTATGGCGTTTAGTTCTTGACGTTGAATATTCTCAATTAAAGCCACTTCCAGTTTGGTCTGATCGTGTAAAGTTTTCTTAACGATTGCTGGAATTTTAGTTAGTCCAGCTAACTGACTGGCACGAAAGCGTCTCTCTCCTACAACCAGCTCGAAACCAGTCGGAGTTTCTGTGACAACAACAGGTTGAATTACACCATGTTCTTTGATTGAGTTAGCAAGTTCTTGCAGTGCTTCAGGTTTAAATTCTGTACGAGGCTGATACGGGTTTGCAATTATTTTTGCAATTTCTAATTCCTGAATAGTACTGTCTGCATATGACACTTTCTCAGTCACTTCTTCTGTTGGAGTAAGGGGTGTGGTTTCCGAAGTCGGCTCAACTGATGATACCGGGATAATAGGCGCAGCGTCTGGAATTGGAACAACCGGCTGATTAGCCGGTGGGAAATTAGTTATTGGGTCAAAAGAATTTTGAGATTGAGGTACAATGCTGTCCATCTGAAAATATGTTTATTTGGTGGCCGAGGAGGGAGTTGAACCCTCACACCCGAAGATACACGATTTTGAGTCGTGCGCGTCTGCCAGTTCCGCCACTCGGCCAAATATAAGTCTACTGACTGGAAAATCCCTCTAATTTTAGCAAGTTTTGGAAGTTAAAACAACACCGGTAGAGACATTAGAATAACTGTAAAAAACCCTACCACAGCGCCTAAAAAAGCGCCTGCGATAATGTCTGATGGCCAATGGTAACCCAACACCACCCTACCCGCTCCAGCAAGCAGGCTCACAGCTATTAACCCTAATCCAAGTTGTGGTATAAACATGAGCACAACTACTGCTGCTGCCACATAGGCAGAAGTATGGCGCGATGGAAATGAGTTATGGTAGTTTGTTTTGTATGAAAAAAAGATAGAGGTAATTGGACTGAAATTAAATTTCTGGTAAGGTCGTTCTCTTTTGTACAAAAGATTGATTAGCGTGACAATCAAAACACGGGCAATAAAAAATGCAATTACGGTATCTAAGAAAACAACTTCCCATGGCACGCCTAAAGCTTTAGCGTTGGAATAAATAAAACCAAAAGCGGCTGCAAAAAACGCAAAAGAATAGATAGCCCAAAACTGCCAAAACCATCTAAATACTTTGTTTGATTTTAATTTGATTTGAAAATTTTTGTATTGAGTTTCAGTCATCTTGGTTTAAATTACTGTCTATCTATGCTCGAACTAAATAGACGATTACTATCACAGCAGCTAAAGCCAACCGGTACCAAGTAAAAATTGCGAAAGATTGAGTTGAAATATACTTTAATAAAAACTTAATTGAAAGGAAACCGAATACTGCAGCAGACAAAAATCCTACAAAAACTTCTGTATGATTTTCTATCATTGCAAAATCAGGAATCTTTAATACCCCAGCGCCTAAAATAATCGGGATAGACATAAGAAAACTAAACTTCGCAGCATCCTGTCTAGTAAAGCCTTGCGCAAGTCCTGCTATCATTGTGGAACCACTGCGGGAAATACCTGGGACTATTGAAATTGCCTGACAGAGACCAATGATCAACGAGCTTTTCCAGGTTGCATTAGTAAGAGTTTTAACTTTGCTTCCATATAAATCAGCAAGCCAGAGAACTACACCGACAACAGCTAGAGTTCCTGCAATTAATAAAGGGTTGCGAAAAGTGTTTTCTACCTGACTTTCAAACAACTTCCCTATCACCGCTGCAGGAATTGTTGCTAAAATAATTAACCAACTTAATTTTTGATAAATATTGTTTTCTAGGTCGCGTGTTGCACTGCGCAGTGAATGGAAAAAACCTTTTGCAAGCAGCCAAATATCTTGCCGGAAATATCCGACAACAGCTACCAGCGTGCCCCAATGGAGCGCGATATCAAAAGCCAAACCTTGATCGTGCCAACCAAAAAGCCATGGCGCTAAAATTAAATGCGCAGAAGATGAGATTGGTAAAAACTCACCAAGTCCCTGCACCATTCCTAAAATAAAGGCTTGAAATATTTCCATAAATAAATTTAATTAATACCTGGGACCGGGAACTGCAAACTAAAGGTTCGTACTTCTTGTTTAATTTTTTCGTGCAAAGCCTTATCTTCAGGATTCATCAAAGTTTGAGCAATCCAAGTAGCAATTTTCTTCATATCTTCTTCTTTAGCTCCGCGAGTAGTAATCGCTGGAGTGCCCAGACGAATTCCACTTGGATCCAGTGGGCTGCGAGTATCTCCAGCAATCATATTCATGTTGAGTGTGATCCCAACTGTATCTAATAATTCTTGCGCTTGTTTCCCTGTCACATTCCAGGAACTCACTACATCTACTAACAACAAATGGTTACTTGTACCACCGGTAATGAGTTTTGCGCCATGCTCTTGCAAAGCAGTAGCTAAGACTTGGGCGTTTAATAATATTTGCTGTGAGTATTCTTTAAACTCAGGTTGGAGTGCTTCTAGAAATGCGACGGCTTTAGCTGCAATGTTATTCATATGCGGCCCGCCTTGGAATCCTGGAAAGACTGCTTTATCAATTTTTTCAGCAAATTGCTGACGACACATAATCATACCGCCTCGCGGTCCACGCAAAGTTTTATGAGTAGTAGTTGTGACAATATCAAAACCATCATCAAATGGATTCCTTAACACTCCTCCGGCAATCAGTCCGGCAATGTGCGCTGCATCCATCATGGTGATTGCGCCTACTTCGTCTGCGATTGATTTAATTTTGGCGTAATCAATTTCTCTAGGGTAAGCAGAAAAACCTGCCAAAATAATTTTTGGCTTTTCTTTTAAGGCCGTCTCGCGTAGTGCATCGTAATCAATTTCACCTGTGGCAATATCTTTCATTCCGTATCTCACGAAGTTGTAAAGCTTCGCCATTTTGGTAACAGGGTGTCCGTGAGTTAAATGACCGCCATGAGCCAGATCCATACCGAGCACAGTATCACCTGCCTCAAGAAGCGCAAAGTACACCGCAATGTTTGCTGGCGCGCCACTAAGTGGTTGTACATTTACATGTTCAGCTCTAAAAATTTCCTTAGCGCGATCTATTGCTAACTGCTCAATCTTGTCAGTATTTTCTTGGCCACCGTAATATCTTTTACCAACATAGCCTTCTGAGTATTTATTAGTCATCACACTCCCAAGAGCCTCAAGCACAGCGCCTGATACATAATTTTCAGAAGGGATCAATTCAATCCCTTCTTTTTGGCGTTTTTCTTCAGCGGCGATAACTTCTGCTACTGCTGGATCAATTTTTGCAATATATTCGTATTTCATCTATATAGACTATATCAAAAAATAGAATAAAGAGAAAATTGATGCCAAAATGAACAAGGCAATAAAACTACCTGTAAAACTAAAAATTAAAATTCCAATTAATGCAGCAAGTAATTTACCGATAGAAAGCGCTTGTTCAAATCCCACTATGTAGGGCATAATGTGTGTTTCCTCAGCTCTTTCATAGGTTAATGTAGATGCCGGGATAAATACTAAACTTTTTGTAGTGCGAGATAGCGCATCAGTAATAAATGCGGCGAAAGGTGAAATAACTGGCACGCGCGCTAGCCAAGTTAGGGCGTAAATTAATGTCCCCGCTTTTAGCATCGATTCTTTACTATGTTTGTCAGTGTAGAATCCAATATACAAAGCCAACCCTGTCGCTACTAAGGTTGCAACTGTGACGAGTGCTCCTGTATCTTGATAGTTAGTTACAATTAAAAAGATAAAAATTGGCCAAATAGTTAGCACTAACAGTTCTTCTCCAAAACCAAGATACCCCAAAAATTTGGCTGGGTACTTTTTAAATAATTTCCAAGTTTCGTGGTAACGATAAGGTTTCGGAACAAAAACTTCTCGAGACCAAAACAGTGGTATGGCTGAGCAAAAATAAATTATTGAAGCAATTATGAAGATAGCTTCAATACCAAACACTGCCGAAAGGAAACCACCGAGCATTGGTCCAATAATTTGCATGAGGTTCATGATTGCATACATCAAGCTGAACTCGCGACCGCGTTGTTTGTTTTTTGAAAAACGAGATAGACTAGCATGAAGAGCAGGCCAGTACAAAGCTTTTTGTATGGCGAAACATAACACTGCTGGAATTAGCAATGTCACTCTATTCTCTGAACCTAAGACCAAAAACCAAAAAAAGATTTGGAATGGGATACTTAGAAAAATTGCGTGGGCGTAACCAAACTTCGCAGAAACTTTTCCACCCAAAGGTATTATCAAAGCGTACACAGCATATACAGCTGCCATGAACATCAGTACTTCTGGGATAGTTAACCCAATAACATGGTACAAGAAAATTGGTTCAAATAAAGTAATAATGGCTTGAGCCAGATTACCTATCGCTACCGCACCATACAGGTGCTCAATTTCTGGTCTAATTTTAGAAGTGAAATAGTGCGGTAAGTGTAAGTGAAAAAGCATTAAGTGTTTATTTTAATTTTTGGTTTTTATCTCTGATCTAAAGAGGTTATTCAGTTGTTTTGCCATCGAAGTGCTCTTCGGTTGCAAGCGCTTCTGCTTTAGTATGACGCACTACACCGTCTTTATGTTCTGGCGGTGCGTACAATGTATACAACTTCAAAGGTTCTTGACCTGTGTTTATAATGTTATGTTTTGTGCCAGCAGGAATGATGATCGCAGAACCATCACCAATTACAGACACTTCTCCATCTAACACTGCGCTACCAACACCAGCTTCGACGCGAATAAACTGATCAATGTTTTGATGTGTTTCTTCGCCGATATCTTCACCCACAGCAATTGACATAATTACCAATTGGCAATGATTTGCGGTGTAGAGCACGCGACGAAAATCAGTATTCTCAAGAGTGATTTTCTCAATATTTTCTATATAGCCTTTCATAATCGTTTTGTTTAATTATTAAAGCTCACCTGCTTTAAGTATAGCACTTTTGACTAAAGATTAGACGACTTTTGCTCGTGCTTTCATGGACTCAAATTGTTCTTGAGTAATTTCGCCATTTTCTAAATATTTTTGTAAATTGGATAGGTAAACCTCAGTCAATAATGGTTTTTGGAAATGTTGATAATCTTTGAAGCTCGTCCAATCACCGCCCCAAACCCATCCCCTATCTTGCAAAAATTTTACTACAGGGTGATACTCTTCTTCATTTTTATAAAGCGTGCCGTTTTGACTCACGTCATAATTTCCATTCTTTGGCTGGGTCACCACCATTTCAGCCGCAATATCTTCTTCCCCGCTCTCCAATTTAGGATATTCTAAAACTGGATTGAGCAAAGGATTTAGATCTATCGCAAATCCATATCCATGTAAAGAAATTATAGTTTGATTAATGATAGTTCTAAAATTAAATCCCGAACTATTATTTACCGACATAGACAACTCATCTTCATCATCAAACTTAGAAATGGGAATTACAGATTCAATTGGAAAGTTAATACTGCGAGCAAAATGAAATAGATCAATGATGTCATTCTGTAACTCATGGTGAACAAGAATCTGCCCCTCATGTAGGCTCCCGTCAAAACCTAAGTATTTTACATTTACTAACTCCAGGCTCTCTAAAATTTCTGGCGGGCACTCTGGTTTATTTTTTTTAATGGCTTCAATCGCTTCAAGTTTTGAAAGCGCACTATCTATTTTTATCGTCTCTTCAGTTTCATTGATAGGTATATTATCAAAATTTTCCCCAAAAATTTTTTTTATCATAGATCTTGTTTTAATACTTACAGACTTTCCAAATCAAGGAGTTACAAGTTAAATAATTTTTTTGCGTTTGTAGTAGTTTGATCTGCAACTTCTTGAACCGAAACGTCTTTCCATTCTGCAATTTTTTCAGCAACTTCTGGCAAGTAACTTGGCTCGTTACGCTGCCCGCGGTGAGATTTCGGAGTTAAGTACGGAGCATCTGTTTCCAAAATAATCCACTCTAAAGGAACTGCTTTTACGACTTCTTCGCTACGACCAGTTTTGTCGAAAGTGATAATGCCGTTTAGACCAATAAATGCGCCGACTTCTACAAACTTTAGAGCATTGTCAGCATTACCAGTATAACAATGGATTTCAACTCTCAGGTTTGGGTGTTCTGACTTAGTTTTTGAAACGATTTCTAACATTTCTTCATAGGCATCTTGCGTGTCACCAGAAGGGCGGCAATGAATACAAAGCGCTAGATCAAGTTCAATTGCTAATTTAATTTGCGCATCAAATGCAGCGCGTTGAAGCCGCTTAATCTCTTCATGATCCCGGTCTTCTGGTAAACGATAATAATCCAAACCACACTCACCTATTCCAACAATCCGCTTTGCATTTTCGCCGGCTGAAGAAAATATCTCGCGATAAATTTGCTCATCGAAATGTTCTTCGCGAGTCTTAAATGTCACCTCTTCATCATCTTCAAAATTATGAGTAAATGTGTGAGATGGATGAAGCCCAATTACAGCATAGACATTCTCAGGAAATTTTTGCAAAAGTGCTACCGCTTGTTTGCTTGTGTCTATTTGAGTACCAACATTCACTACTGCAACGCCTGCATCCAAAGAACGCTGAATTGTTTCTTCAGCGTCATCTTTAAAAGCGCGCAAATTTACATGAGTATGGGTATCTATGTATTTCATTTCTAACTTTCAATTCTTGGAAACAAAGGTACTGCTTTAACAATTTTTTCTGCTTGCACTGCATCTAAAATTTTCTGAGCGGAAGCCGGAATGAAAGGAATTAACTGTTTCGCTACAGTTTCAATAATCACCAAAACTTCTTTTGACACCTTTGCGAATTGTTCCAAATCTGTCTTTCCTAATTCCCAAAGCTTGGTTTCATCAACAATTTTATTTGCTCGCGCAACTTCTTCCCAAATTTTTGCTAGAGCTTCGTGGAATTTGTATCCAGATACAGACTCATCTATGGAATTAAGCCAATCTCTTTGCGCTGGAATAGTACCCTCTGGAATCTTGCCATCTAAATATTTTTCTACCAAGGTTGTGACTCTACTTACTAAATTTCCCAAGCCGTTTGCCAAATCTCCATCGTAACGGGCGCGAAGTTTTTCCTCGCTCACATCACCATGTGAATCAAATGGCACTTCACGAAGCAAAAAGTAACGCACAGCATCTGCACCATACTTTTCAACCCACTCATTTGGATCAATAATATTACCAGTACTCTTAGATATTTTTGCACCATTTAAAGTCAAAAAGCCATGAACGGCAACACCTTTCGGGATTTCTAACCCGGCTGCAAGAAGTAACGCTGGCCAAATAATACAATGAAATTTCGCAATATCTGGTCCAATCACATGCACACTTGCTGGCCAAAAATCACGAGACTCTGCGCCACTTCCGATTTTTGCACCAGTGTAATAATTAATTAATGCATCAACCCAAACATAGATAGTTTGTTCTTTATCCCACGGAACAGGAATTCCCCATTTCACATTAGGACGAGTAGCCGCGATATCTTTAAAACCCTCATCTAACATAGAAAGAATTTCTTTTTTTGCGGAAAGAGGATAAATTTTAAACTCATCATTCTCAATTTTCTCTTTAATTGTCGCTGTAAACTCAGAAACTTTGAAGAACCAGTTTTTCTCTTTAATTAATTCAGGTGCTTTTTTATGATCAGGGCAAAGTCCATCAACTAAATCTTTCTCAGTCAAAAATGCTTCGTGACCAACACAGTACAATCCTTCGTAGTCTGCTTCGTATAAAAAACCATTTTCTTTAATTTTTGTAAGTGTATCTTCAACAACTTTGATATGATCTGCGTCCGTAGTTCGAATAAATCGGTCATAAGAAATATTTAAATTATCCCAAGCGAACTTAAAACCTGCTGATGTTTTGTCTGCAAATTCTTGAATTTCCAAACCAGAGTCTTTTGCGTAATCTTCAATTTTAGCACCGTGCTCATCTGTACCTGTAAGGAAGCGAACATTTTCCGCTCCTACTTTTGCACGATGAAAACGCGCCAACACATCTGCTGCCACTTTTTCGTATGAATGACCAATATGAGGTTTCCCATTTATATAGTCAATCGCTGTAGTAACGAAGTATTTGGTGGAAGTTTTATTATCTGTCATATTTAAATTCGCTTAAAGCAACTATAGTTGCTCCGTCTCATTATAGCTTCAATTAGGTTTTCTCTCAAATGAACAAAAAAAAGAAGGTGCGAAAAAATCGCACCTTAAAAATCAATACTATTTATTAAGTTTTTCGTACCATTCTAGTCCTTTGGAAAATTTCTGCCAAAGCGGTTCAAACTGTTCACGAAAGATACCGAATTGAATCTGATCCCAATAAGTCCCGTTACGAAAATGGACTTGATCGCGGCGACCCTCCTCTTTGTAACCACACTTGATCAGACACTTAGCACTCCGTTCATTATAACTAATTACTTCTGAATTTATTTTACGGAGATTAAGGGCATTAAAAGCATGATAGAGCACGAGCATTTTGGCATCAGTGCCGAAACCTTTACCCCAACAGTCTTTTTCTCCGATCAATGACCCTGTGGTTGCAAACCTCGAAACAAAATTGATTCTATGTATGCCCATCGTTCCGATAAACCGATGAGTATCCAAAGTTTCTATCGCGAAAATAATATTATAAGGATCTTTACCAACCCCCTCAAGGTATTCTCGCTCAGCACTTTCTGTAATCGGACCTTGCGCCATAATAAACTGGTTAACTTCAGGGTCGTTAATCCATCTAGTGCAACTTTTTAGGTCAGTAGCTACATCAATGGGTCGGAGTATGACCCTATGACCTGTATAACATACCACGCGAGTGGTATCTTCTGATTTTGAATTTTTCATCAAATCCTCCTTTAATACTAAACTTATGATATCGAGTAAACTAAAAACCACGGCTTTCTAACCGAGGTTACATCTACCGATTAAAATTTACCATGAGCGAATTATACAGATTAATCAGAGTTATGTCAAGCTAAGAGTTTAGACCAGTTCTCTAAACATCTGACTGTGTCTCTGCAGGCAATGATTTTTCTTGGAATAATTCGTGGGTTACCACAGTAATACCCCCGGCCAATGGCACGGCTAATAGTAACCCTAAAACACCGGCCAGTTTGAAACCAACTAATAGCGCAAGCAAGACCACCAATGGTGATGTACCAACGGTCTTTTCCATCACTTTTGGGACAAGTACATACCCTTCCGTTTTCTGAATGACAACGTACAAAATGATTACTCCAACAACAAGAGCTGGGCTTTGAATAAGCGCGAAGAATACTGCAGGAATTGCAGACAAGAATGGGCCGACGTACGGCACTACTTCGAGTAGTCCTGCTATTAAAGCTAAGAACAAAGCGTATTTAACTCCCAAAATTGTCAGACCAATATAAGTGAGTGCGAATATAAACACACTCAAAATTAGTTGCCCAACTACCCAGAGCCCCATTTTGTGCTGAACTTTCTCAATTAAATTCATTACCACTGTTTGATGAGCACTTGGCACTAAATCATGGATGAAGTGTTTCATACCTCGATCTGCCGCGACAAGATAGAAAGAAATTACTAAAACAGAGACTACCGCAAACAAGCCATTAAAGAATCCAACTGTTCTGCTAAATAACGCATCGGCTCCCCCACCACCTGAAAACAATGATTGGATTAAGGATCCTAGATCTGCACCGCCAAAAAATGCTGACATACTTGGATATCTAGTTTGAAAATCTTGGATGTACTGTGGTAAGTTCTTAGAAAGTACGTGGAATTGTTCAGAAACCAGTGGCGCCATTAAAGTGATGATTCCTCCAACGATTGCAATGACAATTAAGTATGCCCCCATCACGCTGACAGTTCGGGGAATTTTTTTGCGACTTAAATAATCTACCATTGGTTCCATCGCTGAAGCGATGACTAATGCTAATAAAATTACTACGACAATATCGCGAACGACCCACAAAAAAGCTAGCGCAAGCAGTACTGCCACCACGCGAAGGATTACTTTTGTAGAATAGTCTAGTTGAAAATTCATAAGATAAGTATACCTCTAAAACTAAAATCCAGCCACTAAGCTGGATTTTGAGATTCTTCCAATTCTTTTTTTGCTGCCTCAATTTGCACATCAAGGCGTTTAATACCTTCTAAACAATAAGCTTTGATTTGCTCACGTAAAAAATCATTTAAACCATCTGCTTGCAAGTCGCGAATTAAAATATCTTTAATGGTTTGGTCTAAATCGGATTGCTGAATCAGATGTACTATATTTTGAATTTTATCTTCCATATTATTGTCCTTGCTCCTGTTCTAGTGCTTCAAGAATGCGCGCCAATTTAACAGCGCTTTCTAAATTCGTTACTCCATTTTCAGGTGTATTTAAATTCCCTTGGTATTCTGCTGGGTTTTCTGGCAACTTTCCCAATGCTACTTCTGGGTTCACTCCACCTTCTGGTGATTTTCCAAATCCAAACATGTTTTATCCCTTTTATTTCCAGGCTTTGGCACGCAAAGCCTTGAGTTGCTTAATGTCTGTTTCAACTTTATCATGCTCAGTTTCCAAAATCAAGGGTATGGCCAACTTTTTGTGCTTTAAAAAATCAAAAATAGCTTGAAACCCAGTTTTGCCTATCTTTCCTTCACCAATATGCTCATGCCTGTCTTTGTGAGAACCAAATTCTACTTTGGAATCATTCACATGGCTCATTCTTAGATACTTTAATCCAATGATTTTATCAAAAGCGGAGAAGGTTTTCTTCACCCCTTCAGCAGTGCGCAAATCATAGCCGCTACCAAAGGCATGTTGAGTATCAAAACAAATTCCTCCAAAGCCTTTATGGGCTTTCACAGGTTTCATTAGTTCTGCGATTTCTTCAAAAGTGTCTCCGATTACTTCTCCGGCTCCTGCAGAGATTTCAATCAGTAGTTGTGTAGTACCCTTATACCCATCCAAGATTTTCTTCATCGCTTGTTGGGCTTGCTTCATCCCTTTTTCTGGCCCCAGGTCTTTAAAACTTCCTGGGTGGAACATTAAAAAATCTGCGCCGATTAAAGTCCCTCGTTCAAGTTCATCACGAATTACTGCAACCGAGCCATTGAAAATTCGTGGGTTACTTGATCCTAAATTGATAAAGTACGGTGCATGGATAACAAATGTTTTAAAATTGAACTTGGTCATTGCAATTTTAAACAGTTCCGCAGTTTCTGCATCTATTTTCTTCACAGGCCCACCATGAGGTGAACGAGAAAAAATTTGGAAAGTTTCGCAATTAAATTCTGCTGCATTTTTAGGTGCATTGAACAATCCCCCAGCGATACTAACGTGGCAACCGATTAAGGGTTCGTGGTTTTGTGATTTTTTACTAATTTTATTGGCAACTTTTTTTACAGCCATGATTAAAACTTTGAGATTAACTTTTTAAACTTAGCTTCGCCTTTGTAAGGACCAATAATAGCCAATGACATTTTATTTCCTTGAAATAGCTCCGCAGCAACTGCTTGAACTTGCTTAGCAGTAACACCATCAATCTTTTTCAAAATTTCTGCTGGTGTTTTCAATTCTTTTTTAAATGCGGCTTGTTCTAAGTACCAATCTAATCGAGCTTGGTTATCTTCTAAGTACAAAGTAGTATGACCTTTTAGAAATTCTTTGGCTTTTATTATTTCTTTTTCTGGTACTAATTCTGTGGCAATTTTTTTGAGTTGCTCTAATGTAACTAAAATTGCTTCATCAATACTTGTAGTTCTCACCCCGGCGCTTACATCGAAAGAGCCAGTATCTTGGTATGATGAATTCCCTGCGCGGACATAGTAAGCAAGGCCGCGGCGCTCGCGAATTTCTGAAAACAAGCGGGAGCTCATGCCGCCACCGAGCACTGCAGAGAGCACCGCCGCGGCCGCATTTTTCTTATCTTTCATTTTATAGCCTTTAAAACCCAAAATGAAATGAGCCTGCTGTGTGTCTTTGTACTCTAACCTAACGCGAGGTCCTTTTTGATTATCTTTTGCTGGCTTCCATTTGTCATATCTTTTTGCAGGAAATTTGCTCCAGTATTTTGCAATTAGCTTATTTAACTTTGTACGGTCGTACTTTCCAGAAATCCCAATAAGCATGTTACCAGCCTGGTAATGACGCGCCATATAGCTTTCAAACATTTTTACTGTGAACTTCCGCACGATTTCTGGAGTACCAGCAATATCTCTCCCAAGCGGGTCCCCTGCCCACATTGTTTCTTCTAAAATGCTCCCCACCTGAACTCTTGGGTTGTCTTTATACATATTGATCTCTTCTACAATTACCCCTTTTTCCCGTTCCATTTCTTCTTTGTCCAACAGAGGTTTTTGCAACATGTCAGTGAGCACTTCAAAAATCAGTTCTAAATGACTGTGATGTCCTTTAATAAAATATTGGGTGTGTTCTTTCCCAGTATTAGCATTCATCTCGCCACCAATTCCATCTACTAGTTCAGTGATAGCCATTGCGGTTGGAAACTTCTTTGTGCCTTTAAAAAGGAAGTGTTCGAGGAAATGAGAAATACCATTTTCTTTATTAGTTTCATTGCGTGAACCTGTGCGCACAAAAAAATCAACGACAACACTCTCTGCGTCGTTGCTTGGCACTTCAATAATTGTTAACCCATTTTTTAAAACTCTTTTGTGATATTTCATCTATAAATCTAATTTACTTTTTATTCTTGCTACTAAGTCACTTGCTTTCATACGCTCTTGCTCCATGGTATTACGATGCCTGATTGTCACAGTATCATCTTCTAAAGTATCAAAGTCTACTGTGACACAGTATGGGGTACCGATTTCATCTTGGCTGAAATATCGTTTTCCAACATTACCACGATCATCCCATGCGGTCATAAAGTGCTTTGAAAGTTCATCGTAAATTGCGCGGGCTTTTTCAACTAGTTCTGGCTTATTTTTTAGCAATGGGAACACAGCCACTTTGTATGGCGCAAGTTTTGCAGGAAGTGAAAGATAAATTCGTTTTTCATCCCCTTCCCCTTCTTCTCTGTAATGATCCAGTAATACTGCAAGAAAAGTTCTGTCTACACCCAAAGACGGTTCGATAACATGAGGGACATATTTTTCATTGGTCTGAGGGTCTAAGTATGAAAGATCTTCCCCGCTTGCTTTAATGTGATTTTGCAAATCAAAATCTCCTCGGTATGCAAGGCCATAGAGTTCTTTTTGCCCAAAAGGATATTCATATTCAAAATCAATTGTTCGCTTTGAGTAGTGCGCACGATCGGCATCATCAATTTCTACTTCATGGACATTATCCATGTTCAATCTTAAATCGTCTGTCATCCAAGAAACCATGGCTTTGCGCCACTCTTCAAAATGTTTATTCCATTCTTCATCGGCCTTTGGAGCAGGAATAAAGTATTCAATTTCCATTTGTTCAAACTCACGAGTCCTAAAAACAAAGTTTCCTGGTGTAATTTCATTACGGAAGGACTTCCCTATTTGAGCAACCCCAAAAGGAATTTGTTTGCGAGAAGTAGTTTGTAAATTTTTAAATTGAACGAAGATTGCTTGAGCAGTTTCAGGGCGGAAATAAGCAATGCTAGCCTGGTCTTCACTTGGCCCCAAAAAAGTTTTAAGCATCAGGTTAAACATCTTAGGCTCTGAGAATCCTTCTTTCTTACCACAACTAGAACATTTTGCAGTTACATCAATTTGATCAGCCCGAAAACGACTATGGCAACTTTTACACTCAACCAAAGGATCAGTAAATGTCGCTACGTGTCCAGATGCTTCCCAAACTTTTGGATTCATAATTAAAGCTGCGTCTAGACCAATCATATCGGGACGCTGTTGAACAAACCGCTTCCACCAAAGCTGTTTAATATTATTTTTCAATTCAGTCCCCAAAGGACCGTAATCCCATGAGTTAGCAAGACCACCGTAAATTTCAGATCCTGGGTAAACAAAACCGCGTCGTTTAGCTAAACTCACGATTTTATCCATTTTTTCAGTTGCTATATTTTTATCTGGCATGCGTGAATTATAGCAATTTGGCCAAACTTCCGCAAAGTTTACTTAGTTATTTTAGGAAGAGTTAGATCTCTAAAATCTTTAAGCATTTCATCAAAGTATTCATATTGAATTGCGTTGCGAACTTTTTCCATCAAGTTTAGATAGAAACGAAGGTTGTGCATCGTTGCAAGGCGCTCCCCTAAATTTTCACCACTCTTCATAAGATGATTCAAATACGCTCGAGTATGGTTCAAACAAGCATAACAATTACAAGATGAATCAAGAGGTGTGAAATCCTCAGCATATTTAGACAGACGGATATCTATAGTTTCATAAGCTTCCTTACCGTCTTCGGTTCTTGCAGATATATATAGACGGCCATGACGAGCTTCGCGAGTTGGGATTACACAATCAAAAGTATCGCAGCCTTGTCCGACCGCTTGCACTATATCAAAAGGGGTTCCAACACCTAGTAAGTGTTTTGGTGCAGTTTCTGGTATATGCGGAATGGCGTAGCTAACGGCTTTCATCATTTCTTCGTGCGGTTCACCTACTGCAACACCGCCAATGGCAAAACCCTCAAAGCCAAGTTCCACCATATTCTCCGCAGACTGTTTACGCAAATCTTCAAAGCTCGCACCTTGAACAATCCCCCACAACTTTTGACCAGGGTTAACTGGATCGCCATCCGTTATAATTCTTTTATGCTCTGCAACTGCACGCTCTGCCCAACGCTTGGTCAGTTCGATAGATTCTTGACTGCGCTTGTGTTCAAATGGGAATCCTGGAAAGTCATCTAAGATTAAACAGATATCACTACCAAGATTAGCTTGAATATCTATAGATTTTTCTGGGCTTAAAATTTCTTGTTTGCCATCTAGATCAAATTGAAATAGCACGCCAGCTTCTAGCACTTTGCGCATCTTTGCTAAAGAGAAAACTTGGAAACCACCGGAGTCAGTGAATATTGGCCCTTTCCAGTTCATGAATTTATGTAGACCTCCTGCTTTGTAAATTAAAGCATCACCTGGTCGTTGCCACAAATGATAAGTGTTTGCCAAAACCATTGTCGCTCCCCAAAATTTAATTTCTTCACTAGTGACAGTTTTAATTGTCCCCTTAGTTCCAATAGGTAAAAACTGCGGCGTGATTACATCGCCGTGTGCAGTGTGAATTACTCCAGTACGCGCGCGAGAGCCTTCAACTTTTTTTGTAATTTCGAAATACGGCTTTGCCTCTAGGAAAGTCGCTTCATTATTAATTTCTGGTTCTGTATTTTCAATCATAGATAGGTATTATAGCTTTTATATAGAGAAAAACAAAACTCCACGGATTTATTGCCGTGGAGTTTAATAGTAAATATTACTAAGACCGATTAGCTCCGTTTGGACGAGGTGCGCGTTGAGGGAATCCAGAACGAGGACGACCACCATCACTACCACCACGACCGCCACCGAACCCACGACCACCGCTTGGACGGCCACCACGATCTCCACCACGACCACCATCACCACTTCCAGCGCTTGCTAGTTGTTCAGCAGTTGGCTCTGGGGCAAACGGTTTATGAGTTAAATTAATGCGGCCCATATCATCAATTTCCATCACTTGAACTTTAAGAGTATCGCCTACCTTAACTACATCTTCCACTTTGTTTACCCTATAGTTTGCAAGTTGGGAGATGTGCACCATACCATCTTTACCAGGTAAAATTTGTACAAACGCACCGAAGTCCATTAATTTTACAACTTTACCTTCAAAGATTTCACCGGCTTCAACTTCGCGCACAATATCTTTAATCATTTGAACCGCTTTATCTGAAGCTGCAGCATCAGTTGAAGTAACCATTACTAGTCCTGAATCTTCAATATCAATTTTAACGCCAGGACATTCAGCAATAATTCCGTTAATAACTTTACCGCCACTACCAATTACTTCGCGAATCTTTTCAGGATCAATCATAAAGCTTGTAATGCGTGGAGCATAAGGAGAAAGTTCTGGACGAGGTGCTGCCAAAGCTTCTTTCATTACACTAATAATGTGCATACGAGCTGGCTTAGCATTTTCCAAGGCTTCTTCCAAAATCTCTGCAGTTAAACCCTTAACTTTAATATCTAGTTGAAGAGCTGTTACGCCTTCTTCTGATCCGGTAACCTTAAAGTCCATATGACCATTAAAGTCTTCAATCCCAGCAATGTCAGTAAGAACTTTAAACTTACTTGTATCACTTTCATCCATAACTAGACCCATCGCACAGCCACCAATTACTGCTTTTATTGGCACACCAGCGTCCATCAAACTTAAGGTAGAGCCACAAGTTGAGGCCATAGAAGTTGAACCATTACTAGACAATGTTTCGGAAACCAAACGCATGGTGTAAGGGAAATCTTCTTGAGCAGGTAGTGCAACTTCTACAGCGCGTTCAGCAAGAGCACCGTGCCCTACTTCACGGCGACCAGGGCCACGAATTGGAGCAACTTCGCCAACAGAGAATCCTGGGAAGTTATAATGGTGAATGTATCGCTTGGTGCGACCTTCAGTAGGATCTTCCATACCATCAAGTAATTGTTCATCACCCTTACTTCCTAAAGTGACAACTGTTAGCACTTGAGTTTCACCACGAGTAAACAACGCACTACCATGAGCACGTGGGATCACACCAACTTCAGCAGAAATTTTACGAGTTTCATTCATCGCACGACCGTCTACACGACGATCATGTTCTAAGATTTGCTTTTGTTGATACTTCTTTAAAATTTTGTCTACTGCATTGTGAACTTCTTTACCAACATTAATATTGTCGGCAACTTCACCTAACGACACTTTAACTGCTTCTGCAATTTCAGATTCTAATTTTACAACATTAGCATCACGAACTGCTTTTTCTTTAACGTAAAGTGCGGCTTCGATTTTGTCATCTGTCAGTAAATCCTTCACCTGATCCATCACTTGAGGATTGATTTCTTGTAAAACAATTTTAGTAGATTTTTCTAGGCCAACTTGGCTACGGAAATCTTCTTGGACCTTACAGAGTTCTTTCAAATGAATTTGCGCAAATTTAATCCCCTCAACGATGTCGCTTTCCGGTACAAAGTTCGCACCTGCTTCAACCATAATAATATGTTCAGCAGTTCCACAAACGATTAGATCCATTGAAGAAGTTTCGCGTTGGGAGGAAGTTGGATTAGCAATATAAGCACCATCAACTTTAGCTACGCGAACGCCAGCAACCGGACCATCAAATGGAATGTCTGAAATATGTAGAGCCATAGCCCCTGCGTTCACTGCAATCATATCTGGATCATTTTCTCCATCGATAGAAAGAATTGTAGTAACCACTTGTACATCGTTGCGCATGTCGCTTTGGAACATTGGGCGAAGCGTACGGTCTATAACACGACCAGTTAAGATAGCTTCATCGGTAGCACGACCTTCGCGCTTCATCCAACGACTACCTTTAATTTTTCCAGCTGCGTATAGACGTTCTTCGTAATCAACAAGTAGCGGGAAAAAATCAATCCCATCACGAGGTTGATCTTTCATTACTGCTGTTGCTAGCACCATTGTATCGCCCACACGAACGACAACTGCGCCATTAGCTTGACCGGCCACATGACCAGTCTCAAATGACCATTCTGTATCTGCAATTTTTGCAGATATTCTTTTAGTATCCATGAGATACCTTTCGCATGCTCTCAGAGGCAAGCGACCAAAAGTCTAATTCTTGAGTGAGGCTGCAAGATATTTACCACCTCAACAAGCTGTCCTACGTTTTCTTAAAAAAGCTGTCGCTTTTTTGAAAACTGTGGCCAGATAGTTTCGTTAGGTAAAATATCTTTTGCCTACTCAAGCTCTAAACTCTTGGAACTTGTTCCTGAGTGCAATTTAATTATTAGTGTTTCTAAATTTCCTTATGTAAATCAAAATCCCTTAAGAAATTATCTGGGTCAGGGGTACTACCAAACAGTAAATGATGGATATTATCTTCATACATATTTTCTGGCTTCGGAAGGGATGTTGCACGAAGCTTGTGCCATCGTTGCCAAGACTTTTCAAAAGTTTTGTAACCTTCAGAGTCTGCTTCTCCGTATTTTGCGTATATTACATCGTATTTAATTTTGTTAACCAAAGCAATAAACTCCTCACGATCTTCCATGCCAATATGACCCTGTGTTCTGACGCGTTGTTTAATTTTTTCAATTTCTGGATTAGCCATCAAAGTATTCACTACCTCTTCAGCAATTTTAATCCATTCTTTTTCAAATTCTTCTGGTTCCCAAGATACTTCTGTTGTCATAAAACTAGAGCAAGCCCTTCTTTGATTCGAAGGGCTTGTAAAAAATTAATTAGAGTCTTTTTTAATTTTCAATTTATCTGCAATCTTTTCGTAGCGTTTTACATCTTCACCCTTTAAGTAACGAAGTAAACGGCGGCGATTTCCTACCATTTTGAGCAAACCACGACGAGAGTGGTTATCTTTTTTATGGATTTGCAAATGTTCGCTAACTTGTTCGATCTCTTTTGTAAGAACAGCGATTTGTACTTCTGGAGAGCCAGTATCATCTTTGTGAGTTTGAAACTTACGGATGATAGCGTCTTTTTCTTTTTTGCTTAACATATACTTTTGCTTCCTTTATTCGTTACTGGCAGTATATTCCAGAACGTAGTTAATAATGTGTGAATTATAGCATTTTGCCTTCAAAAACGCAAACTCTCCCACCCGTCGCACAATCGAATGTTTTACGGCGCGCATTTCGTGGTATAATGGATACATATTAGTGGTGTCCGCCATGCCTGAAATCCAAACCCAAACTAACAAAAAAATTACTAAATCCCCTCTTGAAAAGAATATTCAGGACTTTTTAGAATACTGTGAGATTGAAAAAAATAAGAGCCTACTAACTATTCGGAACTACGCCCACTATCTCGCCCGCTTCGCCGCCTTTTGTAAAACCCAAGGATTAACTCGCCCTGAAGACATTGTCCTAGATACAGTACGATCTTTTCGTTTATTTCTTAACCGCCTTACCGACGAGCGAACTGGCAAAAGTCTAAAACCAGTCACACAAAACTACCACGTTATTGCTGTACGCGCTTTTTTGAAATACTTAGCGCGCCGCGACATTGACACACTTTCAGCGGAAAAAATTGAACTTGCCAAAAACCCAGCGCGTGAAGTAGAAATTTTAACAAACGAAGAAATAGATCGAATAAAGTTAGCTGTAAAGACTGAGGAAAACGAATTCGCACGCCTTCGCGATGCAGCTATTTTAGAACTCCTCTTCTCTAGCGGGGTGCGTATCTCTGAACTCACTCAACTCAAGCAAAAACAAATCAACTTTGCGCGTGGTGAATTCACTGTGCGTGGTAAAGGCGATAAAATTCGATTAGTGTTTATGTCTGATGAAGCTGTAAAATTAATCCAGCATTACTTAAAAAAGAGAGATGATAATAGCGAAGCTTTGTTCGTCAGTCACAGCAATGTCGGAAATTCAGTCACTAAGCAAATGGAGTCTATTGGAAAAAAAACTAACCAACACACTTCTGCTGGTCTCACTCCCCGCAGTATTCAGCGTCTTGTGAAAAAATACGCTAATGTCGCAGGAATCATGCACAAGGTGACTCCACACATTTTTAGACATAGTTTTGCTACAGACCTTCTTCAAAATGGTGCAGACATCCGCAGTGTGCAAACCCTACTTGGTCACGCATCAATTACTACCACTCAAATTTACACCCACGTCACAAACAGCCAACTTCGTGAAGTACACAAAAAATTCCACAATAAAAAATAGCTGGTAACACTCCCCTTGACGGCAAGTCCAATTTTAATATAATTAGGCTTTAAGGAGGAAACCTGATGAAACGCAAGAAAACCTTGTTCCTACTTTTTGCTGTGATTTTGTTTCTGTTTTTTGCCGTTTATTCGGTGATAGACGGAAGAGCTCAGTCACCGCAAATCAGCTCTCAACCAGACCATCTCAAAAAAGCAAAAAAGTCTCGCTCTACTATTACAGTTTCAAACGAGACGGAGTTACTCAATTCTGCCGAAAGTGAAAATGGACTCGGGCTCATTGAAACCCCTACCGCCAGCAATTCAACGGTCATCAAGATCAGCAAAGCCAAATTCATCTACGCTATTGCCGCCACCCTTCGGACACCAACGAACTTTGACAGCTCTAAAGTGTTCGGTACAATCGGCCTGTCTGTATCACGGCCATTTGAAAATTATGATATAGCACTCAAAGGAGCATATACGTTATCACAATTCAAATCGTTCGCAATTGTCGGCGCAGAAGTCGGCCGTAGCATCCACTTTGCTGAGGAAGTTGAACTGAGACCATATTCAAACTTCAGCTTTTACATCCCAACTGAATCAAGCAACAACCATGTTTCCAAAGGGGTTGTTTGGTCAAACGGGTTTGAATTTGAAGGAAAAGTGTATTCATCAATTCTACGAGTGGGCGGTAAGCTCATTGCCGACTCCGGATCGATACACCCTGGAAAACGGTTTGGAGTAAACACCGAAGTTGCCTATTTGCATTTGGTAAAACTGACTAACACGCGAGGGTTTTATATCGGCCCGAAGATTGGCTACACGAATTTCCTTTACGCAAATTCTGCAAGCGAACTGGAAAAACGCAGCAAACTAATTTACGGAGTAGTTTTCAAACTCAAGTAGCATTTCAGGTAAGCCAATTCAAGCGACCTCTATCTTTTTAAGTAGTGGTCGCTTTTTCTATTGAAAAAAGTTTAAAAAATCAGTATACTAACGGCTATGACTAAAGGATTTTGGGGAAATTTGAAAAAACCAATATTCGCTCTCGCACCAATGCACGACGTTACAGACGCCGCTTTTCGACATATCATTACCAAGTATGGTAAACCAGATGTGTTCTACACTGAATTTGTTTCCACTGAAGCACTAATGAGTGAAAAAGGTCACGACAAAGTTACTCACTATTTGAAATTTACAAAAGCAGAACATCCCATTGTGGCGCAGGTGTTCGGCAGTAATCCAGAAAAATTTAAAGACACTGCTAAACTGGTTGAAAAGTTAGGATTTGATGGCATAGATATCAACATGGGTTGCCCTGAAAAAAATGCTGTGAAAGGAGGATCATGTGCTGGTCTATTTCGCACTCCAGAAGTAGCGAAAGCAATTATTAAAGCGTGTAACGAAGGAGCACCAAAACTTCCTGTCTCTGTAAAGATCCGAATTGGTGACACAAAAGTAGATTGGGAAAGTTGGATTTTAAATTTACTTGAGGCAGAGCCTGCAGCGATTGCAATTCATTTGCGCACCAGAAAAGAAATGTCTAAAGTAGATGCACACTGGGACGAGATGCCTAAAATTGTAAAATTTATTGATGAGCACACAACACCGGAAACTCGTCCACTAGTGATTGGTAATGGCGATGTGAAAGATCTTGCTCATGGCAAAAAATTAATTTCTGAAACCGGATGTGATGGCGTAATGCTTGGCCGAGCTATTTTTGGCAACCCGTGGTTATTTGCATCTGATCCCCCATCTTTAGAAGAACGACTAGCGGTTTTAATCGAACACACCAAAGAATACGAAAAACTTTTTGCTGGCACCAAACCTTTTGATATTATGAAACGCCACTTTAAAGCCTATGTTGCAGGTTTTTCTGGCGCCGGCGAACTCCGGGCAAAAATGTTTGAATGCAAATCCGTAGATGAACTAGAAGAAGTTATCAATGATTTTCTAGCAACCAAGCCAACTCTTGCCTAATTCTAGATTTTTCAGTATACTGTCATAGTATTGATAGAGAAATTTGAGCACCCGTAGCTCAGCTGGATAGAGCGTTCGCTTGCGGAGCGAGAGGTCATAGGT
>CAZXPB010000008.1:31436-32258 GCA_964642585.1 uncultured Candidatus Saccharibacteria bacterium | reverse complement strand
TCTTCGTCTATTTGCTCTACTTCCAAACTTGGCAAGATCGCTTTAGACTTAATGACCAAAAGTTTTGCTGCGATGTTTAAAAAGTCTGCGAGCTGAGTGGCATCAATTTTTTCTAAATCTTTTACATACTGCAAAAACTGCTCAGTCACTTGAGCAAGCGAAATTTGGGTGATGTCTAACTGCTGCTGTTCAATTAAATTCAGTAGCAGGTCGAGTGGCCCTTCAAATTGTTGGATTTTAACGTGGGACAATTTTGTTTCTTACGAACTTTTTGGCTTTGGGAGGTCTAACTTAATGTGTAATTCTTTGAGTTGCTTTTCATCTACAGAGCTTGGGGCATCCATCATGGTATCCATAGCTGAGCCGTTCTTTGGAAAGGCGATTACTTCGCGAATGTTAGATTCGTTAGTGAGTAGCATGATCATACGATCAATTCCTGGAGCAAAACCACCATGTGGCGGTGCACCATATTCAAAGGCGCGAATCATGGCACCAAACTTTTCGTCTACAGTTTCTTTGCCTAGACCGACAATTTCAAAAGCTTTGTACATAATTTCTGGGTTGTAGTTACGAATCGCACCAGATGAAAGTTCTAGTCCATTGGCAATAATGTCGTACTGGTCGGCTTTAATTTCTAGGGGATCTTGGTTTGTTAGTGCATCCATCCCGCCAATTGGCATTGAAAATGGGTTGTGCATGAAGTCAATTTTCTTTTCGGTTTCATTGTATTCGTACATCGGGAAGTCAACAATCCAAGCCCACGCAATAATGTTTGGATCTTTCAATTCAAATTTATCAGCTAACTCATTGCGCAATTTTCCT
>CAZXPB010000008.1:31097-31395 GCA_964642585.1 uncultured Candidatus Saccharibacteria bacterium | reverse complement strand
ATCTGCGCCAAAGAAAATAGTATCGCCAGTTTTTGCGTTGGTCTTGCTAATGATTATTTCCATTTCGGCTTCAGTCAGGAATTTCGCAATCGGGGATTTTGGTCCATCTTCTGCCATTGTTATGTAAGCTAAGCCACCAGCACCTTCGCGCTTTACGAATTCGGTTAGTTCATCAATTTGGCTGCGTGATAGGCTAGCGGCTTTCGGTGCGGCAATAGCTTTAACAGCACCACCATTTTTGATAGCGCTAGCAAACACAGTAAACTCTGTAGATTTTAATTCATCTGTTAGATCAACA
>CAZXPB010000008.1:26733-31087 GCA_964642585.1 uncultured Candidatus Saccharibacteria bacterium | reverse complement strand
CCAAAACGCAGGTCAGGACGGTCTGAGCCATATTTTTCCATTGCTTCTGCGTATGGAATTCGAGGGAATGGTTTAGAAAGAACTTGTTTGCCCGCAAAGTCTTCTGTGAGCTTGATGAACAACGGTTCCATTTCTTGAAACACTACTTCGCTTTTATCTGCAAAAGCAATCTCAAGGTCTAGTTGATAGAATTCACCAGGGCTTCTGTCTGCGCGGGGATCTTCATCGCGGAAACAAGGCGCGATTTGGAAATATTTTGGCACACCAGAAACCATTAACAATTGTTTAAACTGCTGTGGGGCTTGAGGCAGGGCGTAAAACTTTCCCGGGTGAAGCCTGGATGGTACTAAAAAATCGCGCGCACCTTCAGGAGAAGAGTTGGCAAGAATTGGAGTTGTGATTTCAATGAAGCCTTGTTCGTCCATGTGGTCACGAATGAACTTAATCATTTTGTGGCGGTAAGTGAGCATGGCTTGCATCTTGTCACGGCGTAAATCTAGGAAACGATACTTCAACCGGATTTCTTCGTTAATCTGAGTATCGCCCTGACCCTGTTGAATGATCGGGAATGGAAGCGCTTTTGATTTATTTAAAATAGTTAAAGATGAAACTTTCACTTCTACTTTACCAGTAGCGATGTTTGGATTGACTAAGCTGGCGTCGCGTTCCACGACGGTGCCAGTTGCTTGAAGCACAAATTCATCGCGTACAGAACTAGCCAAAGCAAGGGCTTCAGCATTTTCAGGGGAGAAGGTGAGTTGGACAATTCCAGTGTGGTCACGCAGGTCAATAAAAATAAGGCCACCATGATCGCGGCTTGAGGCTGACCAGCCAGCGAGAGTCACTTCTTGGCCTACTAAGTTTGGAGTTTCAGATGATAAAATTCTTTTCATTTGCGGTATTAAAATGTTAAATTCTGCGTTAATTATAGCAAAAAAAGAAACCGGAAGCAAAATGGCATGGCGTGTACCATTTTGCTTCCGGGTGGCGGCCTGTCACAAGAAATTCATCGTAACAAAATAAAAGACCGGTAGCAATTGTCCTAAAAACAGTTGCTCCGGTCTGATCTAACCACTTCCTATAGTAATTGCCCTTTTTACGGAGGGCGAATTTTTTCTGTCTTCATTTTGATCCTCCGAGTGTCAGTCAGCGTCACGTGATCGCTGGCGCCGCCGATCGCGGTTCAGGCCGGCGTCGAAAAAGTTGTCATATATGTATTACTATGGGCAACTCGTGCCGGCGGTGATTCTGAGGTGAATGCGAAAATGCAGAGTTTCTTCATTCTTTTTTTCTCCTGTGTGTTGTATTTATCATCTTGCAACTGCTGAATTTTTTCAGCAATGGCTTAATGACCAATACATAATAACACATTAAGTATATATTGTCAATAACAGTACACAGAAAATATCAAATTATTCAATAAACCTCCCTTGTTTAAGCCAAAAATCAGATTAAATTTATCTAAAATTTAGTTGTGAGGTATAATTAAAAGAGCAAGGCTTTTCGGCCTAAACAAAAATCTAAGTTAATCTGAAATAAAAATAAAATTATGTTAAAGAAGATCGTTTTAGATTTAGAAACACAAAAATCCTTTGAAGATGTCGGTGGACGTGGTAAAAATCATTTGTTAAAAGTCTCAGTTTGTGGAATTTACGATTATTCACAAGATCGTTATTCTATCTATGAAGAATCTGAATTACCTAAATTAGCTCCCATTTTACAAAGTGCTGACCAGATTATTGGGTTTAATATCAAAAATTTTGACTTTGCTGTGCTACAACCGTACATGAATTTTGATCTGGCTACTGTGCCTTATTATGATATTTTAGAAGAAATTGAAAAGGCAATTGGTCACAGAATTAAACTTGAGTCTGTGGCGCAAGGCACAATTGGCAGTGGTAAGTCCGGCAATGGGCTTGAGGCCCTACTTTACTACAAGAATGGGAGAATGGATTTGCTTAAAAAATATTGCTTAGATGATGTACGAGTGACTAAAGTAGTCTATGATTACGCTTTAAAGCATCAAAAAATAATGTACCGAGATTATTTTAGTATTCGTGAAATGCCATTAATCTGCAAAGAGCCTGTCAATCGCGCGGGGGTATTTCGTCAAGAAGTGCTATTTTAAATTTACTTTTTAAAATGAAACAAAATTATTTCAAAACAATCACTGTCGCTATTGTTAGTGGGGTGAGTTTTTTTGTTGTCGTTGCATTTTTACTGAGTAACTTTTTTGCCGGTGACATTGTAATGAAACAAAATTTTCACATCGGACCACTTTCACTCCAGTACTATGGCTTACTGATTGCGATTGCTGGTACTGCCGGATATTTTTTAGCACAATCTCGTAGAAAGTTAATTAGGATTTCTACCAATAAAGCTGACACCATTATTTTAATTTTGGTTGTGCTTGGTTTTGTAGGGGCAAGGCTGTACCATGTTGTTTCCGAATTGCCTTACTATCTTTCTGAACCCACTCAGATTTTTGCAGTTTGGAACGGGGGATTAAGTATTTATGGAGCGATGGTTGGTGGATTTGTTGCAATCTTAGTTTCTCACAAGTTTTTCCTTAAATCATCAGAAAAGTTTTCTGTGTGGCAAATGCTAGATTGGTTAGTGCCAAGTTTGGCTTTAGGTCAAATCATCGGCAGGTTTGGCAACTTTGTAAATTATGAGATCTACGGCACCCCGACACGCTTGCTTTGGAAAATGTTTGTCCCTGAACAGTTTCGCAGTTCCCCATATGAGTTAAATTCATTTTTTCACCCACTATTTTTGTACGAATCGGCGGCCAGCGTGGTCATTTTAGTCCTACTTTTAAAGCTTAAAGTTAAACCAGGCACCCTTTTCTTAACATGGCTATTCCTGTACAATATAGTGAGGTTTCTGCTAGAACAAATTCGCGTGGGCAGCGTGATGTACGGTGGCGTGAGAGTCAATGCCCTTGTATCTTTAGCGCTTTGCGCAATAGCAGTCTTATTCTATTTCAAATATGTCAAACCAAATTCACAGAGTAATTAGCGCAGTTATTGCAATCCTGTTTTTAGTTGTACTGCAAATGTTTGCTTCTCCTTTGCCGGTATTTAGATTTTTAGTTCCGGCCTTTTTGGCGTATTTAATTGGAATTAGCATATACAACAGATGGTACTTACGCCGATCAGATATTTTTAATGTGTGGGTATGGCTGCGTATCCCACTATTCTTGTGTTCTTGGTTTGGATTGTTTTTCCTCATTCCTTCTGGATTAGGAAGAGGCCTGTTTCTGCTGTTTAGTTTGCCGATCATTTTTTTCTTTGAGAGTTTAGTCGGAAATCAAGGACAGCAATTAGGGTGGAATGAATTTTTACTGACTTGTGGGGCACTACTAATTTCTTTGTTCGGCTTTAGTTACTATTTCATTTTGCCTGGGGTGTTCTACTTGCTCGCAGTATTTGTTTCTGTTGCGCTATTAGTTCGCACCTCACTGGAATTAGTACCTCATGATTCCCTTGTTAAATGGATTGCTTCGTTAGCCTTAGGATTGTTTGCCACTGAACTATTTTGGGTGGTCAGTTTTTTGCCACTTCATTATACAGCACTAGCCATCTTCTCGTTCAATGTTCTGTACGTTTTGTGGATAATTTACTATCATTACTTATATAAAACACTGACATGGAAGCAAATTCAATTCCATTTCATCTTAGCGCTCGCTTTAGGAGCAGTGATGTTTCTCTCGACACCTTGGAGTATTCAATCTTAAAATTTCTAATTTAAATTAACAACATTAAAAATTTGTATGCGTAAAATTCACATTGTCATAATTGTCGCCATTGCCAGTATCTTAGCTGTTCTCATGCAGACTTTGTTTGGTAATTTTTTGTCAGCCAAACTAGCAACACTCCCAATTTTTAGAAATCTAGATTTGTTTAACCCGCGCGCACCGATTGTGGTGAACAATAAAGAAACCGTTCGCGTGAGTGATGCCAACGATGCCGTAGAAACAGCAGATAGCGTAAAAAGTAAATTGTCTATTGTTGTTTACTACGACGGCAAAGGCGCAGATACTAAACTGGTTCGTTCGGGTGGAGCAGTGAACTGGACTGCCGATGGGTATTTTGTGACCACAGCTTCTGCTTTAGCTTTGCCAAACAAAACTTACGCCGTCATTTTGAGTAATGGGGAAATCTACCCAATCAAAAATGTTTTTTCAGATAAAGCTTATTCAACTAATACCACTATAAAAAAGAACCCCAGCAACATTAATGAGCAATCGATTGGTCAAGTAAAAACTCAAACTTTGACCAATATTCTCCACCAGCAGAATTTTCAAAAGAAATTTGAGGTGAGGTTACAATAAAACTTTTTTCGGGCCAAA
>CAZXPB010000008.1:1469-26723 GCA_964642585.1 uncultured Candidatus Saccharibacteria bacterium | reverse complement strand
AATCTACCCAATCAAAAATGTGTTTTCAGATAAAGCTTCTAATTTAGTAATTCTGTCCACCGATGCTAGAAATCTTTCCACTATTGAACCACTGGCAGGACTAGAGCTTCGTTCCGGCCAAAAACTATTGGCGCTTTTAAATACCATTTCTGCCGGCGAGACTACTTTTCTAGAAAGCTATGTCAGCGCGCCAACCTCGGATGTGTCCGGCGTAGTGTTTAATAGTGATGCAGTTGGTAGAACAATTAGTGTACAAGCAGTAAATGGCTTTACTGCAGGACATGCATTTGTAAATCTAGATGGAAAGTTGGCAGGAATCTGGAATGGAACATCAGTAATTTCAAGCGATGCCGTTCGGGTATTTGCAAATAATTTTTTTAAAAATAATATGCAAGTGTTAAGACCAAGTTTTGGTTTTAACTATGTACAACTCTCTGGAGCTGAGGCGCGTGGATTGCAGCTCAAAACTGGGGCAATGGTAAAAGATGTTGTCACTGGTGGGCCAGCAGCTTTCGCAGGGCTTTTGAAAGGTGATGTGATCACAACTGTAAATGGCCAAAAGATTGATGACACTATTTTACTAGAAAGCGTGCTTTCCCAAATTTCACCTGGTGATGTGGTTAGTTTTTCAGTTGTCAGAGCAGATCAAACAATCCCAATCACTGTTACAACAAAAATCTTAGATTAAGCAATCTTAGACTAAGCTTACAATTTAAATTTTAGAATTCACGACGGCCATCTAGAGCGCGAGAGAGGGTAATTTCGTCTGCGTATTCAAGGTCTCCGCCCATTGGTAGGCCGCGAGCAATTCGGGTGACTTTAATGTCGGTGCTGTTTAAAAACTTTGCAATATGCATGGCAGTAGTTTCACCTTCAAGGCTGGGGTTAGTGGCAATAATAATTTCTTTTGCATCAAGTTCGGTAATTCTATTTGCAAGGCTTGTAATATTAAGTTGTTCTGCACCAATGCCTTCCATAGGGTTAAGTACTCCACCGAGCACGTGGTACAGGCCTTTGAATTGGCCTGTTTTGTCTAGCGCGATTGCATCAAGTGGTTCTTCCACAACACAAATTAATGTGTGGTCACGACTAGGGTCACTGCAAATACTGCACGGATCGCTTTCGGCCATGTTGTGACACTTGGAACAAAATGTAATATCTGTTTTTAAACTACGCACAGCATCTGCCAACGCGTTAATATCTAGAGAATCTTTTTTTAATAAATAAAAACCTAAGCGTTGAGCCGTCTTGGGGCCAACGCCTGGAAGTTTTCCAAATTCATTGATCACTTTTTCGAGAGAAGCGGGGAGTCTCAGCATAATTTAGTTTTGTATTTTAAAGTTCTTCGTTGCCTTCAGTAGCATTGAAAGATTCCATAACTGCTTGAGGGCTAGAGTCAAAAGCAGTGGTGCGGTTGGAGAAAGTGGTTTTGGTACCATCAAAGTTAAGATCTACATCGCCTGTAGCCCCGTTACGATGTTTTTTGATTAAGATTTTTGCTAGGCCATTGTTGGCTTCACCTGGTGCTTTGTACATATCTTCGCGATAAATGAACATTACAATGTCGGCATCTTGTTCAATAGATCCAGATTCACGAAGGTCAGAAAGTTGCGGCATTTTATCTGGACGACTTTCCACGCCACGGGATAGCTGTGACAACGCGATAACTGGAACATTTAACTCACGAGCAAGAATTTTCAACGAACGAGAAATTTCCGAAACTTCTTGTACGCGGTTTTCGGTGTTACGACCTGCCATCAGTTGTAAGTAGTCAATAATGATTAAGCCTAGACTGTGCTCAGATTGCAGTCTGCGTGCTTTGGTACGGATTTCCATGATGTTCCCACCGGCGGCATCATCAATGAAAATTGGAGACTCAGCTAAGATTCCCATACCTTCTTGTAGTCTTTCAAAGTCAGCGTCTTCTAATTGCCCAGTACGGATTTTCCAAAGATCAATATCTGTTTGTGCAGAAAGCAATCTGTCTACTAATTGATCTTTTCCCATTTCCAAAGAAAAGATTCCTACTGGAGTTTTGGTGTTCACTCCCACATAGCGCAAAATATCTAGGGCGAGAGAAGTTTTACCCATAGATGGACGAGCAGCAAGAATAATTAAATCTGATTTTTGTAGTCCACCCAGATGTTTGTCTAAGTCAAAGAACCCAGTTGGGATACCGCGGAGGCGACCCTTGTCTTTGTCTTTGTGGAGGAGGTCAATACGTTCAAAAGTTTCGTGAAGCACTGAACTAATTGGGATAAAGTTTTGCTGTAAATTATTTTGAGAGATATCAAACAGTTTTTGTTCGGCAGTGTCTAGAATAGTTTCAATTTCTCCTTCTTCTGCGAAAGCAAGATTAGTAATCTCTGAAGCCGATCGAATTAGTCGGCGTAGTGTCCCTTTTTTATGAACAATGCTGGCGTAGTAAGTAGCGTGAGCAGCAGACGGCACTGAGTTTACCAAGTTTGCTAAATAGCTCGAGCCACCAACTTTGTCAGACACATTTTTCTCAGCTAAATCATTTTGTACAGTCAAAACATCAATAGAAATGTTTTTTTCAAAAAGCTGTAGGATAGTTTCGTAAATCAATCTGTGGCGGTAATCGTAAAAGTCATCGCCGACAAGTTTGTCAGCGACTTTAATGATCGCATCTTTATCTAACATTAAACAGCCTAGTAGGGCAGTTTCTGCCTCTAGATTTTGTGGAGGGATGCGATCTATGCTGGTGTTGTTCTCTGTAGTTGCCATTACTATTCTTTAGTCTACTCATTGTAGCAGAATTTTCGATTGGGGAGGAGGTTTGACAAAATAGAGAAATTATTGTACAATATGCTAAGATTTAACAATCTAAGGGAGGTAGTAATATGATAGATTTTTCGAAATTTGCTTTTGCGAAGTTAGTAGATCGTTATACAAAAGATCTCATCCAAGAGTATATCAGAGCGGAGATTTATAGCCGCCTTGATACTCAGGCATTTGAGTTGTTAGGCCAGTATTTTGTCACTTTCCAAGACAAATTTGATGGTGGGTATGATCAGTTGGTCAGGGAAATTTTTGGCAACGAAACTGTCGAAGATTTGCTTAATGAAGAAATTCATCGCATTGCGATGGACAAGATAAATCCCGTTCGTTCTAAGTCAGAGTTCAGTCATCTTGTATTTTTAAGAACGGCCGCGCGGATTTTTAGCGGCGAGCTGTCACATCCGGTCAGTCCAGCAGAATCAATCATTGTAGACGATGTTTTAAAAACCCTCACTCAAAATGAGGAAAGAGTAATTAGGATGCGTTACGGCCTGAAAACTGAAAAATGCACTTTAAGTGAAATTGCCAGCATGTACAGGATCACAAAACAACGGGTTTACCAGATACAGATGAAAGCATTGCGAAAACTTCGTCATCCCAAGCGGAGACAGGTCATGAAAAAGATGTTCCTGAGGCCGATGAAGGATCGACTGTTTGAAGCCCTGGGCTGTTTGTCTGCATTGTGCGGCCCAGAGACAAACATAGGTGATCAGGCACAACTTCTTAAGGATGTGCCCTATGTGCGCAATCTCATTGAAACTTTCACTGCTCAGGTCGATAGACTTACAGCAGAGAAAGATGAACTGCGGTTGAAGCTTGCAGGAAAAAATTCGGTAGCCGAACTTCATTTTTTGGATACCCCTATCGATGAACTTGAACTTAGTGTGAGGGCATATAATTGCTTGCGTAATGGTGGGATTCATACGATCGGGGATCTAACTAGCAAAACTCGTGAGGAAATTTTGTATATTCGGAAATTAGGGAAGCAATCCTTTTCAGAAATTCTGGGTATACTGAAAGAAAAAGGCCTCGACTTTGCCATAGAAAGCAGATGAGTAGGTTTCTAATTGCAGTCACTTTGGTGGCTGCTTTTTTTATTGTTTAATAACTTCTTGGCCTTCGCCAGTGTCTTTGATTTCAAAGCCTAGTTGGGCAATTTGGTCTCTGAGTTCATCGGACTTTGCAAAGTCTTTAGAGTCGCGGGCAACTTTTCTTGCATCTAGTAACTCTTGGACTGCTGGAGGAATTTCCACAGCAGTTTTTTCGTTGAGCTTTAATCCAAGCACTGCGTCGTAAGCAAGTAAGCTATCTTTATCTTCCCACGCGCTTGCTAAAGCTTTGGCTGTATTTAAGTCATTGTTAATGGCTTTAGTAAAGTTAGAATCTTTAGGAATATTTTCTAAAGAACCCACTGAATTTTTAAGTTTTACAAGAGCAGTTTGGGAACTTTCTAAAGTCTCCCAAGAAAAATTACTTTGAGTTTTGTAATGACTTTGTAGGTACAAATAGCGTAAGTCTAAACCAGTAAAACCTTTTCCTTCTACATCACGCAGTGTATAGAAATTATTCTTGGACTTTGCCATTTTCTCGTCGGCAACTTGTAAGTGTTCTGCATGCATCCAGTGTTTTACAAACGGACCAAGTGGTTGGCTTTGGGCAATTTCATTTGTGTGATGTGGAAAAATTAAATCAATGCCACCAGTGTGAATATCTATTTCATGTTCACCAAAAGCCACTTTATTAATCACAGAACATTCAATGTGCCAACCCGGGCGGCCTTTACCTAAAGTTTCGTGATCCCAAAAAATATGGCCATCAGCTTCAGTGTGTTTTTTCCAAAGCGCAAAATCACTGAGGTTATCTTTGTCGTATTCATCTACCGAAACCCGCGCGCCAATCTTTTTTCCTTCTAAGAATTTTTCCCCGACCAACGCGCCGTAGTCTTTAAAATCTGCTTGGTATTTTTCAATACTAAAGTAGACGCCATCATCGGTGTTATAGGCGTAACCTTTTTCAATAAGGTTTAAAATGAATTCTTGAATTTGTGGGAGAACATCTGATACTCTAATGAAGCGAATATTGCCCACATCAATGTTAACTGCTTTTAGATCGTTTAAAAATAGCTCTAGGTATTTATCTGTGTAAGTTTTTAAATTTTCAACTGTTGCGCCAGCGCCAAATTCAGCAATTGTGCCTTGGATGGTTTTATCATCTACATCAGTAATGTTCATGACGTAATCAACTTTCAGTCCATTGAACTTTAGTGTGCGGTAAAGTAGGTCTGCTGCAATAAAGGACCGTAAGTTGCCAATATGGGCGTAGTTGTAAACAGTTGGTCCGCAAGTGTACATACGGATGGTTTGGTCAGTTTCGTTGGCCGAAATCGGCTCAATCTTGCGAGATAAAGTATTGTAGAGGTTTAACATATTCTAAGTTTAGCATAAAAACAGCCAAAAATTTAAAGGTAATTTTTGGCTGTGAGTTAAGATTGTAAGAATTTATTAAGAGTTTTGAGATGGCTTTCTTTCAGTTTTTTAAGCACTTTTCCTTCAGTAAACTTCTCTACAATATCTATTAGGTGAACTCCACCAACAAAGTGAGGGAGTAAGACATAGTCAGCGCCTTTAGCATAAAGCTCAACGGCCTCAACTTCGTCACCGGCCGCAGTAATAATTTTTGGTTTACGTTTGTAAGATTTCACAGTCTCTAGTAGAGCTAAAGTATCATGAAAATCTGGAATGGTGACAATCACAAGGTTGGCTGTTTCCAAATTAGCGACTTCCATTATGTAAGGATCACCGATATCTCCGCATACGGCAGTCATTTTTAAACTTTTGTAGTGGCTCACTACATCTGGATCAAAATCAATAATGATGAATTGTTGATCTCTATGATGTTTTTTTAAATCGTTAATGACATGACTAGCAAGTCTGTGTGCTCCTACAAGAACAATATGGTTTTTTAAAATTGTTTCGCCAAGGTCTTCGCCATCCAATTTTGGTCGGTGAAATTTCTTTTCAAGCATTCGTACTGTTTTACCTAAAATAGATTCATAGAGTTTGTTAGAGTATAAAATACCGTATGATGAAATCCCAATAGTTGTAATGCCAACTAAAGTAACAATTGTTACATGCTGCTCAGACACATGACCGTACGCTAAGCCAATGGTCATGAGAATTAAACTAAACTCGGAAATTTGCGCAACAGTAATTCCAGTTAAAAACGAAGTACGAATTTTGTAACCCATGAATCCCAAAATGATTGTAACGATGAGAGGATTACCTATTAGAACAAACAAAGTTAAAATTATTGCGGGCACAATTGCCACAGCAATGTTGTTCATAATTAACTGTGAGCCTAAAACAATAAAGAAAATGATGATGAAAAAATCTCGCAATGGTTTAATCCTACCGCTAATTTGAAAATGGGCTCCGGTGTTGGCAAGTGCGAGGCCAGCAACGAATCCACCAATGGCGGCGTTGAAACCCAAGATCGGGGATGCAAACAAAGCGGCAAGACCTAAAGCCCAACCAAGTGCAAACAAGAGCAAGAGCTCATCTGACCTCACTAAAGAATGAACTAGTTTTGGAAAAACTTTTCTACTTAAAGCAATGACAACTACCCCAATCATGAAGGCTTTCGCAATACTAAAAATGATACTGGTGGCAATCCCAGCTCCGTTAATAGCAATGGCGCCACCATTTTGCGAATGAGATCCAGAAAGTAAAATTAAAATAATTATGGCTGCAATGTCTTGCACTAAGAAAATTCCCACAGCAAGTTTGCCGTACAAACTTTGCATGTCTCGTTTTTCTGAAAGTAATTTCACTACAATAATAGTAGACGAGAATGTTAATGCAACCGCAATATATATGGCTGGTAAAATTGAGATTCCTAAGAGAAGTGAAATGACAAATCCTATCCCTGAAGTGAAAATAATTTGGCCGATACCAGCGACCACGGCCGACTTGCCAATTCGTTTTAATTGTGAGATGTCTAAGTCTAAACCAACCATGAACAGTAGTAGAGTAATACCAATGTCCGAAAGACCATGCAGAATTTCTCCATGATGAATATGGTACAAAGCAAAGGGACCAATCAACAGACCAGTGATGATATAGGCGATAATGCTAGGCTGTTTTAGGAAGTGCAGGAAATAGGCAATCATGCCTGCCACAACTAAAATACCGGTTAATTCCAGAAATATTGGATTCATCTATTTTTTGATTTTGATTTCAAGTTTTTGGTTGAATCAGTAATTTAATTATACCACAAAACCTTTAGTTTATTTGCGGAAAAACTCCTGAAACTGTACAATGAAGGTAATGAATACAACAAAATTTGATGCAATTTTCATGATCGGACCACAAGGGTGTGGTAAAGGGACCCAAGGAAAAGTTCTTGCAAAGAAACTGGGATTTTTCTATTGGGAGATGGGAGCTATTCTTCGTGAAGAAGCAAAGAAAGATACTTTGTTCGGAAAGAAAGTTAAAGATTTAATCAATGCAGGACAACTTTTAGAAGATGAAGAGCTGTTTCGCGTTTTGCAAATGGAATTACCAGAAGTCTTAAAGCACCGCCGCATTTTGTTTGATGGTGTGCCCAGAACAATGCCTCAAGGTGTGCACTTAATTCATTATTTACAACAAAATGGATTTACCCAATTTGGTGCTATCAATATAGATGTACCTAAAGAGGAATCTGTAAAACGATTACTTGAACGCGCTCATCACGAATTTAGAACTGATGATACCCCAGAAAAAATCGCAGTGCGTTTGGATCTTTACGAAAAAGCAACTGTGCCAGTATTGAAATTTATGGAAGGGATTGGCGAACTCTATACAGTAGATGGAGTTGGTACAATTGAAGAAATCACCGATCGGATTAATACTGCACTTGGAATAGAATAATGCCAACTAAACCCAAATTAAACTTAATCATACTCGGCGATCCCGGAGCAGGGAAAGCTACTCAAGCAAAATATTTTGCGAAAAAATATTCTATGTATGATTTTGACATGGGTCGCGAGTTAACGCTACTTCGCCAAAAAAATGCTAAAGCGAACAAAGCCCTACAAAAAAATATTGATAAAGGCTTTCTCGCTCCAACTCAAATTGTGAGAGAGATTAATAAAAAAATAGTTTTGGGTTTACCAAAAAGTAAATCAATTTTGTTTGACGGACACCCAAAAATGATTGGCGAAGCAAAACTAATTGCAAAGTATTTAAAACAAACCAATCGCACCAAACCTTTAGTGCTTTATATCAACATTCCCGCCGTGGAAATTATCAATCGTACTCATTTACGCAAAGGATACTTGAATACTAAATTTAATCGTCGTCTTGATGATACTCCCTCAGCTTTGAGAAACAGGGCAAAGTATTATCGTAAAAATATTGCCGAGGTTGTCCAATTTTTCAAATCCACCTATACTTTCGCTACAGTCAATGGAGTTGGAACCAGAACAGAAGTGCGTAAAAGAATCCAAAAAGCAGTTGATTTTTATTTAACTCATTATGATGAAATATACAAAAAAACCTCATGAAATTGAGCTAATCGCTGAAGGCGGTAAAATTTTGCGAGATATTTTGCACCGAGCGGGCAAGCTTGCAAAACCTGGTGTAAACACAGCAGAAATTAACGATTTTGCTGAAGCAGAAATCATCAAAGCTGGCGGCCGGCCAAGCTTTATTGGTTATGGTGAAAAACGAAACCCGTTTCCCTATGGACTTTGCACTTCTATTAACGATGCGGTTGTTCACGGTATCCCGTCACACTTAGATGTTTTAGAAGAAGGGGACATTTTAGGATTAGATATCGGCATGGAGTACAAAGGGTTTTATACTGATACTGCAATTACTGTGCCTGTTGGAAAAATTTCTGCAGAAGCACAGCGCTTAATAGATGTAACAAAAAAATCTTTAGATGAGGCGATTAAACAAGTGAAGCCAGGAAACCGGATTGGGGATATTGGTTATGCAATTCAATCTACTTCAGAAAATTCTGGATTCTCGGTCGTGCGTGATCTAGTTGGACATGGTGTTGGTTACGCTGTGCATGAAGATCCTGCAGTGCCATGTTATGGTCGCCCTGGAAAAGGAATTGAGCTGGTAGAAAATATGGTGTTGGCTATTGAACCAATGGTATGCCAAAGTAAACCAAAGATATTTTTTGATACCGATGGCTGGACAATTCGAACTCACGATGGTGGCCTTGCTGCTCATTTTGAACACACTATTGCGGTGACAAAAAACGGAGTTAGAATATTGACTTAGGTAGAATTTCGTTGACAGTTGCTTTATTTTGGTTTTAATATTTGGTATAATTAAGACAATTAATTTATTTAGTCTCATGAATGAAGGAACAAAGCTACAGTCTGTGACAGAGCTCCTAAAAGGAACTTTTGAACAGTACAAACAGCACTTTAATGTGCTTGTGCCAATCATGCTTATTGCAGGTATTGGTTTGTATCTCCAAACTATCGCTATGTTTATGGGTACAGGTGTAGTAACACCTAATCCATATGGCGCTGCTCCTCAAGTAGCGTTTAGTGCTGGTGGGGGAATTTTAATGTTGATTGCTACAGTAATCTATGCAATCGGTATGATCTGGGGTTTTAGTGCTGTTGTAAACAGAGTCATTAAACTAGATCAACCAATGGGTGTGAAAGATGCGTTTATGAACGCTAAACCTTTCATCTGGCCAATCTTCTTAACTGGATTAATTGGTGGAATCCTTACACTTATCGGATTCATTTTGGTAATTATTCCTGGAATCATTGTTGCTGTTTGGTTTAGTTTTGCAATCTACATTGTTGTTGCTGAAAACAAGCGCGGCATGGAAGCACTCAAAGCTAGTAAAGCTTATGTAGAAGGATACTGGTGGCCAGTATTCTGGCGTGCAATAGTAGTTGGTATTTTAGTGGCTATTGTTGCTGGTGTAATCGGTAGCATTGTAAATGCAATCCTTGGTTACAAAATTGGCATGCTTGTTCAGAATGTAATTAGCCTTGGACTTGCTCCATTTGCTGTGTTGTACTCTGTGAATATTTACAAAAATCTGAAATCAATTAAGGGTTCACAATCTTCAGCTCCATCTGCTCCAGTAGCACCTGCTACTCCTGCAGCTATATAGACACTGTAAAAAGTTATAAAATTTAAAGCACCGCTAAGCGGTGCTTTTTTAAAATATAATTTAGAGGAGAGCTATTATTTCCGCTCAGAAATTTCTGTGGTGAGAGTAGTAATGAATTGTTCTACTGTTTGAACACCAAGATCAACATCATTTCTTCCTCTGACCGATACAGAGTCGCTTTCAATTTCTTTATCGCCAACCACAAGGATGTACGGAGTTTTCATCTTTGAAGCTTCGCGAATTCTTTTACCCATTGATTCACTTCGTTCGTCAACATGCGCGCGAATGTTCGGCACACTTTGAGTTAACTTTTCTAAAACTTGTTGTGCATATTGAGCATGTTTTTCCGAAACCGGCACTATGGTCACTTGTGCAGGGGATAACCAAGTTGGTAAGGCGCCAGCGTATTGTTCAATTAGAATGGCCATAAAGCGCTCAAATGAGCCAAGAATCGCTCTATGGATAACAATTGGAGTCTTGCGAATACCATCTGAATCTACATATTCTAGCTCAAATCTTTGCGGCATTTGGAAATCTAACTGAATTGTGGCTAACTGCCAGTAGCGACCAAGTACATCTTTAATTCGCATATCAATTTTTGGTCCATAAAATGCACCGTCTCCTTCTTCTAGTTTGTAATCCCATTTCGCTTTTTTAAGTGCTGCTTCTAAAGCATCTGTGGCTGGCTGCCATTCTGCTTTAGTACCAAGTGCTTTTTCCGGCATGGTGCCAATAGTGACTTGCTCAATTTCCATTCCAAAAATACTGTAGATTTTTTCTGTGCGCTCTAGTAAAGACGCAACTTCATCTGTGACTTGTTCAGGGGTAACGAAAATATGACAGTCATCTTGAGAGAAAGCTCTTACGCGAGTAAGGCCCGACAAAGTTCCTGAGAGTTCGTTTCTGTACAATGTTGTCATTTCCGCAAATCGTAGCGGTAAATCTTTGTATGAATACAAATTTTGTTTGTAAAGCAACATATGTCCTGGACAGTTCATCGGTTTTAATCCAAATGTGCGGTCTTCTGATTCAAGTGTAAACATATCTTCTCTATATAAATCCCAGTGCCCAGAAGTTTTGAATAGTTCTGAATCAAACAACTGCGGTAGGCGGACTTCGCTGTATCCTTTACCATAGGAAACTTCTCGCACAAATTTTTCTAATTCATTACGTACTATTACTCCATTTGGTTGGTAGAACGGAATTCCAGGTGCGTATTCATGGAACAGGAATAGGTTTAATTGAGGGCCAACCAAACGGTGGTCTCGTTTTTCTAATTCTGATTGCAGCGCAATATGTTCTTCCAGATCTTCTTTTGTTTCAAAGGCCAAGCCATAGATGCGTTGAAGCTGATCGTTGGCTTGATCACCGCGCCAGTAGGCCCCAGAAATTTTATCTAATTTAAAACTATCCGGCTCGATCTCAGAAGTATTTTCCACATGACCACCACGGCAGAGATCGATAAATTCTCCAGTTTTGTACAGGCTAACAGTCCCTTCACTTGTGCTTTCAGGGATTTGATCAGGATCCAATTGTTGCAGTTTCTTTGCCTCAGTTGTGCCAAAATTTTCTATATCTGAAATTAATTCAACTTTGAATGGTTGATTGAGAGACTGAAAATATGCCCTAGCTTCATCAAAAGTCTTTTCTGATCTTTCAAAGGCAAGTTTCAACTTTGCGAGCTCTTTCATGCGTTTTTCCAATTTCGGTAAATCTTCAGGAGTTAATGGGCGAGGCAATTTGAAATCATAGTAAAAACCATGTTCAATTACTGGTCCGACTCCCAACTGAGCATTTGGAAATTCTTCTAAGACAGCACTGGCTAGTAGATGAGCAAGTGAATGCCTTTTGTTTTCTAAATTTGCATTATTCATTGACATTTTGTTAATAATTTGTTATGATAGTTGTCGATAAGAAATATAAGGAGTGATAATAAATGGATGGATCTTCGTCGTCGTCAGGAGCCGTAAAGTTGGCTCCAATAACTGAGACTCAAGTTTCCGATGCTAGTGTGCCTTCTCAACTCCCAGGATGGGCCAAGCACATCATAGAGGGGTGTGTTGAGAAGGGTGAAGACGGGCATGAATGTCACACAGAAATTTGTGTGCGGGCTGAAAGAAAATCTTTTCGCCAACGACCGATTATAATTCTTTAATTGGTAGGCCTAAACAACAAGATCCCAGACAACGAAATTAGTAAATTACTAAGTTTCGATGTCTGGGGTCTATTTTTTAATTAGATTAAAAATTGGCGATAGACGGTTCCGTCCCAGTTCACCTAAATTTATTAGGCCTTTTATATTCAATTCGGTCAAACTCCTCGGTTGGTAGCCGTCTCAACATTTGATAATACAATTATACACAACTTTTAAAAAATCTCAAAAAAGCTAGGCTAATTTAAATAAAAAAAGGGCCTCAACTGATCGCAGAAGAGGCCAAATAGCGATATTTGAGTGGAGACTCAAATACGAGGAGATTATGTGATGAATATAACCTCAAGGCCATTATCTACCTTTTAATTCGGAAAGTCAAATTTAGAGGCACTTACTTTTTCTATACACTATCACTTATGCCGATCACCCCGCTGACGCGCTTTAATTCGCGAAGCAGTGGTTCCGTTACTTTTACTTGGGATTGAGTTTTAATAACTTTTGCAGAACCATTCACCCCAACGTTTAAGTACACCTGTGCAGTCCCTGGGCTTGCTTGAAGTAATTCCTTGATTGCATTTAAAGCTTTGGGATCAGAAATATCTTTCATATGGATAACAAGCTGTTTATTCTTTTGCATTTCAGAAAGTGCCATGGTATATAGCTCATCACTCATAATATCTAGCACTTCTTCAGCAATAATTTTTCGTTCCCCATCTTTGTCAGAAATTCTACCCTTCACTTGAACGATTCGATCAAGATCTAAAAAGGGAAGTGCTTGAAGCATAATTTTTGGAAACACTAACACCTCAGTTGTGCTGGTTAAATCTTGCAAAGTGAAAAAAGCCATTGGCTCATTTTTTTTCGTGAGGGTGCGTTTGTATTTTGAGATTATCCCTCCAATATTTACAGAGCGGCCATCACCTGCTTCCTGGAGTTGTAAAATTGGAGTGAAGCCTTTTAGGACATCTTTAAAAGCGTCCAGAGGATGGGCGGAAACAAACAAACCCAAATGTTCTTTTTCCCAACCTAATTTTTGTTCTGTGGTTGCTGGAGTAAATTCAGGGTTCAATTTTAGTTTGCCAATCTGCAGACTTTGGCCGAATAAAGAAGTTTGGCCAACATTATCTTGTTTAAAATGTTCGCGAAGGAAATCTAAAACATTTTCTGTTGATGCTAATAGTTGTCCTCGTTCACCAAACTTATCAAGCGCCCCTGCTTTAACTAAAGCTTCCCAAGATTTTTTGTTTAGATTTTTGGTGTAGCACTCCATCAAAAATTCTTCAAGAGTATTGAATGAAATATCGGCTTTATGACAATCAATAATTTTTCTAATGACATCGGAACCTAAATTTTTAATTGCGCGTAGACCAAAGCGAATCGTGTGCTCGTCTATTACGGTAAAATCCCCAAAACTTTCTGTCACATCTGGAGGCAACACTGACACACCCATTTTGTTACATTCTTCAACTGCAGCATAAATTTTTTCTTCATCACCGCTTTCTGCCGTCATTACAGCAGCCATAAATTCTACTGGGTAATTTGCTTTTAAGAAAGCTGTTTGATATCCAACTAGGGCATAGCTGGCAGAGTGCGATTTGTTGAAACCATATGCCGCAAAAGGTTCAATCCAAGTCCATATTTGGGTAGCTTTTGCTTCACTCCAGTTAGATGTAGCCATGCATCCTTTAATGAATTTTTCCTTTTGCTTCGCCATTTCTGCAGGAATTTTTTTACCAACTGCTTTGCGGAATTTATCTACTTCTTCCCAGGTGTAGCCAGCAAGGTCGTGAGCAATAATCAAAAGGTCATCTTGATATACCAAAATACCATAAGTTCGTTTTAAAATTCGTTCCAGTTCAGGGTCAAGAAAAGTAATTAAATTTGGGTTATGTTTTCTCGCAATGTAATCAGGGATAAACTGCATTGGGCCTGGACGATACAGTGCAACCATCGCTGAAATATCAAAAATATTATTAGGTTTCAATTCTTTTAAGTAACGCGTCATGCCTGAAGAACCCAATTGGAAAACACCAAAAGTTAATCCTTTAGCAAGCATATCAAAAGTTTTTTTGTCGGGATGAGGAAGATTGTTAATATCAATTTCAACACCGTGTCGAATTTTAACGAGTTTCACTGCTTTTTCTAAAATAGAGAGATTGCGAATCCCAAGTAAGTCTAGCTTAATCGCTCCGAGCGCATCATTTTTCATGTTCTCGTCTAGACCGTACATGTCGTACTGAGTAATGAGTCTATCGCCGTCAGATTCTTTTTGAAGGGGGATGTTGTCAGTTAGGGGAGTTGGTGTAATCACAATTCCTGCAGCATGAATTGAGGCGTGACGAACACACCCTTCCAGTTTTTTAGCGATATCTATAATCCGTTTGGTTTCGTCATCTGTATCGTAAATTTCTTTTAGTTCCGCATTAAGTCCGAGCGCTTTCTCAAGCGTCATTTCAAAACCTTGTTTACCCAGTGGAATCATTTTGGCAATGCGGTCACATTTCCCGTAGGGAACTGCGAGCGCTCTACCAACATCTCTCACTACCGCTCTGGCTTTCATAGTTCCGAAAGTGATAATCTGAGCAACTTTGTCGTGGCCATACTCATCGGTCATCCACGCGATTACTTCATCTCTGCGGTCGTCAGCAATATCCAAGTCAATATCTGGTGGGGTGGGGCGATGTTTGGTTAAGAATCGCTCAAAAGGAAGCTCATAGTAAAGAGGGTCAACGTTAGTAATCGCTAAAATTTTTCCTACAATTGACCCTGCAGCGCTACCCCGAGTATTAGTGACAGCGCCAATGGCATGAGCTCCTTTAACAATGTTGGCTACCATTAAAAAGTAAGGAGCGAACCCTTTTGAGTTAATAATGTCTAATTCGTAATCAATTCTTTCTTGAATTTCTGCCGGAACTACTCCAGATTCATCTCCATATAAAGCACCAGATAGTGAATTAACCGTGTCAACTAAATGTTCTTCTGAAGTTTTGTTCGGTGGAAGTTTCACTTTAGGGAACAGTCTTTGCCCGATCGGAATTTTTACATCGCAGCGGTTAGCAATTACTTGAGTATTACTAATTGCTTCGGGAATATCTTTGAAAACAGATTTCATTTCTGTTTGAGAGCGTAGGCTGAGATCGTGACCGCGCATATTGAGTCTGTTGGTATCATCAACATTGCGAGCAGTGCCAATACAAACCATGACATCTTGCGCTTCAGCGTCATCTTTAGAAATATAGTGACAATCTTGAGTGGCCACCACAGGCACATTGAATTTTGCGCCAAGGGCTATGAGTTGTTCGTTCGGTTGAATTTCTTTACCGTCAATGGCATTTCTCTGCAGCTCTAGAAAAAAATTATTTTGCCCAAAAATGTCTAGCATGGTTTGAAGCATTTTTTCAGCTTCTGGCTGTGGACCAGCGACATCTTTTGTAAAACTACGAGGGATATGACCGCGGGGGCAACCAGATAGTGCGATTAGGCCCTTACTGTGAGTTTTTAGTAATTCTAAGTCAATGCGGGGCTTGTAGTAAAACCCATCCACATGGGCAATCGTAGTGAGTTGAATTAAATTCAAATAGCCTTCATAGTTTTCGGCTAGCAAAGTCATGTGGTAATAGTCGCTGTCAATTTTACCGTCTTTATCTGTTAGTTTGCGGGGAGCGATATAGGCTTCCATGCCAATAATTGGTTTTAGACCGGCATTATTACATTCGTTAAAAAACTCAATTACTCCGTACATTACACCATGATCGGTAAGTGCGATAGAGGTTTGTCCATCTGCTTTAGCGGCTGCCACTAAATCAGGTACCTTGGAGAGGCCATCTAAAAGCGAGAAATGAGAATGACAGTGGAGGTGGGTAAACATGGAAAATAATTAGGATTTGAGAGTGGTTTTTGATATACTAAATTTATCATAACATACTCAACATAGACTACATGGCTGGCATCAAAGAAAAAATTCAGGTTAATGTACAAGGCGCATTTTTAGGTGTTCAAGAAAAAAGTTTCTCTTTTGTAAGAGAATTTAAAGCGCTTCCAAATTGGAAACGAATTCTCATTTTGATCTTGGCGATTGCAATTATCCCAATGTATTTATTGCTCCGTTTCGGAACAGAACAATATTTAAGCGTAAGATACGCACGCGAAGCTCTGTCTGCTCATGCCGCCATCAATGTTGTCCAAAATCCTGTGGTCGGGAATATGTCTATCATTAAAAATCCAAATGGCTCTTATAGTGCTGTTGCTTTAGTTTCCAACCCTAATTTAGATTTAGCCGCCGAGGATATTTCTTACAACGCGAGTTTCCTAGATTCTGAAAAAAGAATACTCTCAACTGAAAAAGGGACAATCTATTTACTCCCAAATGAAAAGAAATATTTAGTCTTTCCAAAACTAACTCCAACTTCTGTAGGGATCGCTGGTGGCACAGTGAAACTTGGGGAAGTGAAGTGGCAAAAGAGGTTAAATATTCCTGAAGTCAAATTAAGGGCATCCGAGCCACTTTTGTACGACGAAGCTAACCCACTTACTTTCATAGCGGAAGGATCAATCATCAATGACAGCCCATTTGAAATTGGTAGTGCCCGCATTGTTTTTCTGCTATTTGATGACAATAATAAAATTATTGGTGTAAGCCAACGCGATGAGTTTAGGTTAGTGCCATTTGGGAGAAGGGCTTATAAACAACTATGGCCGGGACTCTACAGGTCACAAGTCAAAAAGATTCAGGTTCTTCCAGTCACAAACACCCTAGATAGTAATAATGTTACTGTAACAACAAATCCGTAATCAGAGGCCAAGTCATGTCGATACTTTCCAGATTAAAATATTTTGATGTGCCGCTGCTTATTGTCAGCGGTTTATTACTACTGATTGGACTTGCCGTGCAGTACGCTGTTTCTTTGGCGGGAGGGACAATTGGTGTTTTTTATAGACAACTCACTTTTGCGATAATCGGAATAGGGTTTTTCTTTTTGTTTGCTTTTTACAACTACCACAGACTTGCTAAGTTAAATCGTGTCGCTTATATTGTTTTAATCTTAAGTTTAGTGTACTTGTTAATTTTTGGTGATCCAATCCGAGGGAGTGCACGTTGGATTGATTTAGGTTTTTTTCAACTTCAACCAGCTGAACTTGCTAAAATTATTATTGGGTTAGGGCTTGCCCGTTGGCTTTATTTAAAAAGAGGGCAAATTAATTCTTGGAAAAGTATCGTCATCACTTTTATCTATGCAGCTTTACCTGCCGGATTAATTTTCTTTGAGCCAGATTTAGGTTCTTCAATAATCGTGATGGGTGTGTGGTTTGGCATTATGTTACTGAGCCCACTGCGAAAAATTTATATTGTAGGGTTTGTGATTTTAGGGATATTGTTTGCAGGATTTTCTTGGCAGTTTGTTTTGCAGGATTTCCAAAAACAACGCGTAGAAATTTTTCTTAATCCCGACAAAGACCCAAAAGGAAAAGGTTATAATGTCAGACAAGCGTTAATTGCGGTTGGAAGTGGCGAAATGTTTGGACGAGGCCTGGGTCGAGGACTACAAAGTCAATTAAAGTTTTTGCCAGAAAGACAAACTGATTTTATTTTTGCATCTGCCGCAGAAGAAATTGGTTTTGTTGGGAGTGTGGCTATAATTGGATTATTTTTACTTTTGTTTAGAAGGCTGATGAAAATCATGCGTTATGCTCGTGATGATTTAGCGATGTATATTACTGGGGGAATTTTGTTCTTATTTTTAGCACAGGTATTAATCAACATCGGGATGAACATTGGTCTTTTGCCTGTAACAGGGATTCCGCTACCGTTCATTACTTATGGTGGAAGCTCATTACTTGTTACTTGTATCGCACTTGGTATTGTGCAAAATGTAGCGAGACAATCACGCGCCTTGCGTTTCTAGTGCGCCGGTGTATAATTGAGTAAAGGGTATATATGAAAAAATACGATTTGAAAAAAGTTTTGACTTGGTTAGGTTTTATGCTTCATTGTCCAGTTTGTAATGTGAAGTATGATTTTTCTAGTATCAAAATTGTAGATAGCGAATCCGATGCTCAAACTGGAGAAGCAAGATTGCTCATTCACTCCGATTGTCAGAAATGTAAAAGTTCCGTAATGTTTAATATAGATATTAATGGCCCTGACATCTTTACAGTGATTGCAAAAACAGATTTAACTAGCAAAGATAGCGCTAAGTTCAGCCGACTTCCTTCTTTAGATATAAATGATTGCATTAGGGTTCACAACAGCTTGAACACTTTCGATGGTGACTTCGTTAGAGCATTAAAAAAATAGCCCAAATTTGGCCTAAAAAGGGACTTGCCAAATTCATTACAATTTGGTAGAATATTGATTATGGAAAAAATACAGTTAAAAACCGAACAACGCGATACATCTACACGCACAGCGAAGCCTCTTTACAGAGCTGGATTAATCCCTGCTGAGCTATACGGAAATCAAGTTGAGAATGTACATTTGAGTGTTAACCAAATTGATTTTGAAAAAGCACTTCGCAAAGCTGGTGAAAGTACTATTATTGAATTGTTACTACCAAATGGCGATGTCCGAAATGTGCTAATCCAAGATGTTGAACTTCACTACCTTTCAAGTCAACCGATTCATGTAGATTTTTACGAAGTTAAGATGACCGAAAAACTTACTGCAACAGTTGCAATTGAGTTCATCGGTGAATCTCACGCTGTAAAAGCAATGGGTGGAACTTTGGTAAAAGCTCTTAATGAAGTTGAAGTAGAATGTTTGCCTGGAGATCTTCCTCATCAATTCGATGTAGACATTTCTGTTCTCGATAACTTCGACAAACAGATCCTTGTAAAAGATCTTAAGGTCTCAGACAAAGTTGAGATCAAAGCAGATCCAGAAGAAATGATCGCAACTATCCAACGACCTCGTGATATGGAAGCAGAACTTGCTCCAACTGAGGACGAAGCAGCTGCTGTAGCCGCCGCAGTTGGCACTGAAGAACCAGCTGAAGGTGAAACTAAATCAGAAGGCGACAAAGAATAGTTCGCTTAATTCAAACAATAAAAAAAGAGCCACCGCAGTAATGCAAGTGGCTCTTTAGGTTTTAGGGATTAAGGTTATTTAATCCTAAAAATATTTTTGATCGGCCTGATTGGATCTTTGTAAATGATCTCATCCAAACCGTGACTGGAGAGGGCAACAGCGATCCAAATTCCGCCGCAAATCGCAGTAAATAAACTGATTCCTACCATTGTTTCTCTGTTTCCTTGCAGGAAGAAGACGATCGTCAGTGTTATCCCAAGAAAACACGTCAGAAATGCCAGACCAAATGAAGCTCTCATTGATTTAATCTCCTTATTTTTTAGTATCACTACCCATTAAGACTATCCCGAACTATACTGTATTCTAATGATTTAGTCAAGTAAAATACATCATAAGTTGTTTTGTAGAATAATAAATCTTTCAAGTTTATGGATATCTTTTACATTTCTTTTTGTAAAACCTTTGGGGGCGGGGAGTTTGGCTGCTTTTGGGTCAATTTCTAAAATTGCTATGCCATTTTTTTCTAGTTTTTGTGGGAGTTGGCTTAGGAATTTTTTAATCAAAATAAAATCATTGGTGCCATCAGAAAGAGCCAGTTTTGGTTCAAACTTTAAATTTTCTATAAATTTTTGGTAGTCGCTTTCTGGAACATACGGCAGATTGGCGATGATCACATCAAACTTACCTTTGATGTTCGCGAGTAAATCACTTTTTGAAAAATTAATTTTCACCTTGGCCAGTTTACAATTTTGCTTGGCAATACCTAGAGCTTTATCGGAAATATCTGATGCAAAAACTTGAACTTTAGCAGGGTCGCAGTTGTAAGCAATACTAACTGCCAAACAGCCTGAGCCAGTGCCTACGTCTAACACTCTGAGTAATTTTCTGCCAGAGTTTTTTTGTTTTTTTGCAAGGATTCGCAAAGTTTCATCTACCATCCATTCACTTTCAGGGCGGGGGATTAATACATTTTTGTTTACTTTAAAATTCAGGCCATAGAAATATTTTGTACCTGTGAGGTAGGCAATAGGGACTCCAGTTACTCGTTGATTAGCTAATTCCTCAAGTTTGGTGGCCTGTTCTGTAGTTAGCCTGAGTTCTGGATGTAAATACAAAAACTCCTTGGACTTGTCTAATACAGCACCAAGGAGAAGTTCTATTTCGCTACCTAGTTTTGTGGTTGAGTACTTTTTTAAAAACCCAGCAATTGTCATTTGAATTAGTTTTGAATTGCTTCTTTGCGAAGTTCAAGATCTGCTTTTTCTAGTGCAGTGAAAATTGGCTCTAGTTCACCTTCCATAATGACATTAATCTGGTTGAAGTTTTGATTAATTCTGTGGTCGGTGATCCGATCTTGAGGGAAGTTGTAGGTGCGAATTTTTTCACTGCGGTCGCCAGTGCCAATTTGACTACGACGGGCATCGGTAATTTTCTTTTCTTCAATTTCGCGGTAATAACTAGAAACTCGAGCACGAATTACTGCCAGCGCTTTTTCTTTGTTTTGCGCCTGGCTGCGCTCGTCCTGACAAGTCGCCACAATCCCTGTGGGGATATGCACAATCCGAATAGCACTATATGTTGTGTTTACACTTTGCCCACCAGCCCCACTACTAGTAGTGGCTTCAATTTTTAAGTCCTTCGCTTCAATTTCGTAATCTTTTTCTTCTAGTTCAGGCATTACTGCAATGGTAATTGTTGAAGTATGTACGCGTCCTTGCTTTTCTGTTTCTGGCACGCGTTGGACGCGGTGAACGCCAGACTCATATTTAAATTTACTGTAAGGGCCAACTTGGCCATTACCTTTACCGCGGACCTCAAAAATGATTTCTTTAAAGCCACCAGCATCTGACTTAGAAGATGATACTGTGCTTAATGTCCAACCTTGAGTTTCAGCGTATTTTCCGTAGGCTCGGAACATTTCGGCAGCGAACAATGTAGACTCGTCTCCGCCTGCACCGGCGCGCATTTCAATGATTATATTTTTATCATCGTTCTCATCTTTAGGGATGAGGTCAGTTTCGATTCCGTCAGTCAGCTCAATAATTTTACTTTCTAGCATCTCAATTTCTTCTGCGGCCATGTTTTTCATTTCTTCATCAGCGCTTTCAAGTAGGAGTTTATTTTCTTCAATTTCTTTTTCACATTTATCTAAAGATTGGATTTTTTCAACTGTTGGAAGTAATTCTGATTGACGACGGCCTACTTTGGCCATATCAAAATCTTCTCCAGAACTCATTTGTTCTGTAAGCGCTTTGTATTCTTCTAAAATTTTGATAAATCCTGATTTCATAACTATGTGATTATACTGTTTTTATTGAGTTAATGCAAGTTGCAGGATCGAATGAAATGATGGTAAAATTTTACCAATCAGGAAGATTAGATGTTATGTCAGAAGAAGTAAAAACGATTATGTTAGGAGTTTTGTCTCTAACCTTCTTAATACTTACCCTTATTTTCATTATCAGGGAACGAGGATATAGTAAACAGCTCAGAGAGCTAAACGGAATAGTAGAAGCAAGAAAAAGGATGGACGAGTTTGAAAAAAAGCTCGAATCAAGAATGTCAGAATTTTCTGATAACGCTCCAAAGCCTAAGGTTCAGCGAAAAGATGATTATCAATTATTGATTCTCCCAGAGAAACAAGATCCAGCAACCGATCTATTTGTCCCCAAAGTTTTGGTACAATATTTTTGGGAAATGGAGCAGTACGAGCTTCGGTTGTATCAAAAAACATATCTCAGAAAGCTAGGTCTCTCTACTGGGTTTATATTTAAAGGCCCTGAGCTAATTTGTTCAGGACTTGATGTTGAATCTGCAGTTAATATAGCAACAGATTTGTACGAAAAATCTTACCGAAGTTTGGCTCAGAAAGCCTGACAAAATTAAAAAGATCGTCGATGTTTTCACATCGACGATCATTTTTTATATAACTAGTTTGGTAGTAGCTGTGCTACGAGTTTTACGAGGCTTCTTTTCTTTCTTTGCAGCAGCAGTCTTTTCTGCCAATTCGCGACGCTTAGTGAAGCGTTCAACGTTCCCACGAGTGTCTAGAAGCTTTTGCTTACCAGTATAGAATGGGTGACAGTTACTACAGATTTCAGTGTCAATTGCTTCAACAGTTGAACCTGTTTTGAACTTATTTCCACATGAGCAGGATACTTCAACCGCTGTGTGGTAAGTAGGATGGATTCCATCTTTCATATAAAGGACCTTTCTTGCCCCATACTTTGTATATATAGGAGGATTATTGATTAGAAATAAGAAAATGTTTGCTTCAGAGAGTGCACTCTCAGCCTACGGCCTGGCGTTTGCAACCCTCTCTTCACCAAACATTTTCTTATTTCCTACCAATTATACTGCCTCTTGCCAAAAAAGTCAATAGATGTTACAATTTTTGGGTAATTAATTAACATATTTCGTCTGGTTATCCTGTCCTTGGTGGCTGACTTGCACCAAAGCGATCCACGAAATAGAAGAGAAAGGATAACAACCATGAAAGATATTACTCTTTTAGAGTTGCTCCAAAGCGGCGCCCATTTTGGGCATAAGACTTCTCGCTGGAATCCCAAAATGAAGCCTTACATTTTTACGGTGCGTAACGACATCCATATTTTAGATTTGGAAAAAACACGCCGCGCATTAACTAAAGCAGTTGAGTTCGTAAGTGGTGTTGCTCAAAGCGGTGGTTCAATTTTGTTCATCGGAACAAAACGCCAGGCTCGTAGCATCATTAAGAAGAATGCTGAAATTGCTGGTCAACCTTACATCAACGTTCGTTGGTTAGGTGGCACTTTCACTAACTTCAAAACTATCCAAAAGACAGTTCGCAAGCTAGAGAAAATGCAAGAACTAAAAGCCAGTGGTCAATTAGAAAGCCGTTACACTAAAAAAGAACGATTGCTAGTTGAACGCGAAATTGAAAAGTTGGAAAAACTTTTCGCTGGTATGAAAGATATGAAGCGTATTCCACAAGCTGTGTTTATTGCAGACATCAACTACGATGACATTGCTCTAGCTGAAGCTCGTAAGATGAATGTGCCGATCATTGCATTGGTAGACACAAACTCTAACCCAGAAGGGGTAGATTTCCCGATTCCTTGTAATGATGATGCGACCGCCGCAATTGAATTAGTAACCGCTGTGGTTGCTACTGCGATTAAAGAAAGCAAAGCAGCAAGCATCACTGCTCAAGCTCCTGCAATTTCAGCACAAGCTTAGTTCATTATAAATTCAAAAATTAATTTCCCACTTTGGGATCAAGAAAAATAAATTTATGTCAGACAGTAACATGATTAAAGAACTGCGTGAACTAACAGGCGCAGGGATTATGGATGTTAAAGAAGCTCTTTTAGAGGCGGGCGATGATCGCGATGCCGCTTTAGACATCCTTCGTAAAAAAGGCATGGCTAAGCTTGCTAAGAAAGCTGACCGAGTCGCTAAAGAGGGAATTGTAGAAAGCTATATCCACGCTGGCGGTAGAATTGGAGCTTTGGTAGAATTAAACTGTGAAACAGATTTCGTTGCTCGCACAGAAGATTTCAAAAACTTAGCAAAAGAACTTGCTCTACACATTGCCGCAGCAAACCCACTGTACGTTAGCCGCGAAGATGTTCCAGCAGAAGTTGTTGCTAAAGAAATGGAGATTTACAAAGAGCAATCTGCGGGAGCAGGTAAATCAGAAGATGTGATGCAAAAGATGATGGAAGGAAAACTAGAAAAGTATTTTGAAGAAAGTTGTTTACTAGAACAACCATTCGTAAAAGATTCTGGAAAGAAAATTAGTGACCTCATTTCTGAAAGCACTGCAAAGATGGGGGAAAATGTTCAAGTTCGTAGATTCGCTCGCTTCATGCTAGGTAACTAACCTTAAGATTAAAACGCCCAATGCCCTATAACTTGCTCGCCAACTTAATTTTGATCCTTTCAATTTTAGGAGTGATTATTTTGGTTGTCCGCAGGTTACCGCAAGCGGTAGGTCAGCAAAAACAAGAACAAATTGCTAAGCAAATTGAAGAAGGTCCTGACTTGTTGGCTGAAAAAGGTTTACCTACGATCAACGCATCGCGCGTGAAAGTAGCAGCGAAGGTTATCTCACACAAAGTCTGGCAATTTATGCTTGAAGCCAAAGGTTTAAAACACGCCCCGAAGATTAGTTATAACTTTAAAAAGATTTTAAAGAAAGATAATCAGTCTGAAGTGAAAAAACCGATTGCGCGTGGCGAAGAGTATTACATTGAGTTAATTAAACGTCACCCGAAAGAGCTTGAGTACTATGATCAGCTGGGCCAGTTTTACTTAGAAGCTCGTAAATACGCAGATGCTGGTAATGTATACGATTACTTAGCTGAGCACGAACCAACCAACAGTGGATATTTTGCGAAACTTGGTTTAGCTCAATTGCATGATCAAGAATTCGAAAAGTCTAGTGAAGCCTACAAGAAGTCAGTGAAACTTGACCCAAGTCATCCGAATCGATTCTATAATTTAGCATTAGCGCTTCAAGGGCAAAAACTTTGGACTGAAGCTGTGAAGGCTCTGGATTCTGCTTTGGACTTAGATTCTGGAAATAAGAAATACGCAGATTTAAGGTTTGAACTGGAATCAAAAAGTAAGACTACTGTTCCCACAGGAAACATTCATAAAAAAACTTAGGATATTTGAGACAGGTTTTGAGGAAAATTCTGACCTGCTCAATCTGCCGTTGTAGCTCAGTTGGTAGAGCATCTCCATGGTAATAAACAGGTCATGTTTGTTATCAAGGAATTGCTCACTGATAAAAGCTAAATCGGATAAATTCCAATTTGGACGACCTAGTTTCTTCTTAAACAGGTCATCAGCGTAGAGTAAGGAAGTTCATTTACAATACGCGCCGTTGTAGCTCAGTTGGTAGAGCATCTCCATGGTGAGACACAAGTCTCTTGCCCACCTGTTTGGAAACTACATGTGAATCCCGAATTACGGTTAAAGACCATCAATGGTTCAGACCGTGGCGTTCATTCAACGCCCGAACGACTGACAAGGGAAGCTAAATGCCCTCACATTCAATCTTTTGAAGGCACATGCTTAAGATACAGTCTAACCCTTTTATAAGGCCATATTAGGCTGAAATGAAGGTATTAAGTGAAGGAGAAGGTCTGCGGTT
>CAZXPB010000008.1:544-1459 GCA_964642585.1 uncultured Candidatus Saccharibacteria bacterium | reverse complement strand
CGCACAACGGCTCCAGAAAAAAGCACTACAGCATTGTTTGGAGTGCTTTTTTGTATGGATATCAAAGTCTTGGCCCAACGATTTTATGATCATTCAAATTATATCCGTGGGTATTCGAAGGACACCATCAAGCGTTACCGATGGGTTATTAATTACTACTGTAAGTTTGCTGATGTTAGCGAGATCGATCAAATCACAAATGATAATACCCGGAATTTATTTTATTACGGACGCACCGAGCGGCAGTGGAGTCCAAATACTTTTATCTGCTTTCATAAATCATTAGGTGTGTTTTTCAAATGGTGCATGAAAGAGGGTTATATGGACAATAACCCCATGGACGATATCGAGATCCCCAAACTGCAAAAGCGTTTGCCGCCTAAACTTACAAAACAGGAATCAATGCGGCTTTTGGAAGTTATTTATAACTATCCGTATAAGTATAAATTTTTACGATATCGAAATCATGCAATCTTCGCCATGTTCATTTACTCCGGATTAAGAAAGAAGGAATTACTAAAATTAAGATTGATGGATGTAGATATTGAGAATATGACAATTTTTATCAATCAAGGAAAGGGGAGTAAAGACCGAGTAGTTCCAATATGCTATGCGTTAGCTGAAACCTTAAGCCGTTATCTAAAAGAGCGATCTAGGCTCAAAAAAACTTGCCCAGAGTTCTTTGCATCACTTAACCATAATATGGGGTTCACTGATTCAGGAATGAAACGCTTGGTAGAGCTTGCTCGCAAATCCAGTGGAATTAAATTTAGCATTCATAAATTAAGGCACACATTCGCCACTCTTATGCTAGAAGGCGGCTGTGATATCTACAGCCTTGCTAAGATTTTAGGACATAGCGATATAAAAACGACTACGATTTATCTTGCCGCTAGTGCTGAACACCTTCGGGCT
>CAZXPB010000008.1:0-534 GCA_964642585.1 uncultured Candidatus Saccharibacteria bacterium | reverse complement strand
ACATAGTGATTGGTATTATTGCTGTCATCGCACTGATTGTGGGAATCTCAGCTACAAAATCCAAGTCCACTCAGACCTCTGTAAGTGATAAAGTCATTAGCAGCGGTGAAATAAAGATCGGTTACATCGTATACCCGCCCTTGCTTTACAAGGATCAAGCAACAGGACAATTGTCTGGTGTATCTTATGATTTGGTTGAAGCTGCTGCCAAGAGCTTGAACCTAAAAACTAACTGGGTAGAAGAAGTAGGTTGGGGCACAGCTTTAGAGGGTCTTAAAACTGGTCGCTATGACATGTTAGGGACTCAGATGTTGCCTAATTCTGCACGCGCACGAGAAGCAGTTTTCTCAGCAGCTCCTATGAATAGCATGTTGTATCCATTTGTAAAAACCGGTGATACTCGTTTCAATGCTGACTTATCGAAACTAAATTCTGATCAATATACAGTAAGAGCATTAGATGGAGAAATGGCTACATTTATAGCTGCTCAGAATTATCCGAATGCAAAATTAAGTGCTTTGCCTCAAACAGTGT
>CAZXPB010000007.1:0-32428 GCA_964642585.1 uncultured Candidatus Saccharibacteria bacterium | reverse complement strand
GTTTTTGATTTGGTTTTATATATGCGAAAATGGTTTTCCAGTTTCTCTGAAAGAGATAGATATGAAAAAATGAGAGAGCTTGTCAGGCTCTCTCGCTAATTTAAATCTTCGGGGATCGCGCAAATTTGTCTCGATTCCGCACCAAGCATAAATATTCTTTGTCCCAAAAATCCATAGCCTTCAACCCAGTCTTATTGAACCAAACTTCACCCTTTTGCATATCATCACAATGAAGGGTTGGATGTGCATTGTAACTGAAGCCACCGCCAGTTGAACTAGTTGAAGTTTGCACTACTGACTTTAAAGCTACAACTGGAGTAGTGGTCACTATATGTAGATGCAAAACAGTAGAGAACGCAACTAAGTCGTAAACATCGGCGTTAAGATAACCCGCGGCGTTCAAAATCACTGCCGGGTTATAAGCAAAGTTTGGTCTATCTTCTCTGCTCAAAAGAGGAAACCTTATTAGACTAAACTCCGCTGACCGAGGCTTTATCTGATGCCCTTGAGTTCTTATCTTTAGATGTTTTCTTGTCTCATCCAGTACGGTTTTAACACCGCGTTCTTCAAACATTTGAATTAGTGATCGCGATGGAACAAGATTAGTGTCAACAGTATCTAGGTAATACTGATTAACAACTTCAAACTCTGGCAATAATCCCAGCGACATCAAGAAACGAGCTTGAGCTATCTGATACGCTGAGTCATGTGTATGACCATCTTGCAGGAAATTCTCCAAACGGAGTTTGAAGAGATTCGCCATCATGCCGGATGTCAAAAGAAACTGAATAGTATCTCTAGACACTTTATTTCGCAGGATGAGATTCGTAATCTCATTCCCTTGTGCGAGGGTTGGATTTTCCATTTTATCCACTCCTTATGTTTTTGAGCTAGGACTTCCGTCCCGCGTTCCCTTCTGCGCGAGATACAAGTAGATTTAACATTATACTTATTCAAGGAATATAAGTCAATGTTATCAAATTATAAACCTCCCTTACCAAAGCCAGATAAGTTTCCACCTGTCTCGACTTGCCCTACCACATAAAAGTACTTCACTTGTTGGAGTGCTTTTATGTTGCTAAAAACAGACAAAATAAAAAGAGCTGGTTAGGCTCTTTCAAAACTTTACAACCTCTTTAGTTAACTACTGTGAAGATCTGGCGGTTACCTTTCCTTCTTCCTCAATACCAGCCTTAGTTAGCTCAGCTTGGAATATTTCCAACTCCTTTTGATCAAGATAGTCGCACCTCACCCATATTTTTGTGGCACTGCGCGATCTTTTGCCATGGAGAATCTTGTAGGTTTTTATGCCGTAAAGGCCCATTACCTCTGCAATCTCTTTGGCTTGATTTGCGAGGGATTCGTGTCTATACAAATGACCAAACTTAGCAGAACTCATCTCGTAACCGTCCATAGACCACCCAACGCAATACTGATACAAGGTGATTCTGTCAAATCCCCTGATGTTATCATCATAGAATATCTCGCGTTTCCCTAACAAAATTACACACCCTTCATACTGAGGCCGATGGATATCAAAATAGTCAGATCCCATGTAAGCTCGGACAACGCGATGATAATGCCGGGCTGCAGACTTGGCACCCTGTCGCTTGTACGTTCTCCGAATAGCCTGGAAAGCATTTTCCATATACAGATCCAGAGCAAAGGCCATATCAAAGCTAACTTTTAAATGGCCAATCTGGAAAAAGGTTCTGGAAGTCACTACAGGCACCGGAAAAATAATTTCTGCTTCTTCTGTGAGTTTGCTCATAAGCTGAAGAAGTCTTTTTCCGGTTGTGGTAGTAAAAGATTCACCAGGCAGAGCTGTAAACTTCATAGAAATTAGCCAGATCTGACCAGGGCCATAGCCCACATTTTCGAACGAACTACCAGTGAAGATCTCCGAAAAAATCAAGCTAAGTTCTTTTCTGAGTGGATTTGTAATTTCGTATAGATCACCATCCGCATTAATTTGCGAAATATCAAATTCAAAAAACATTTCCCCCATCGAACCAGTTAGCACGGCTTTGATTGTTTTAAGTAAAACAATTCGTTCTTTGGATAAAGTCCTTGCAAACACCTTTGGGAGCGTAAGGTTTATTTGACGAAAATCTTGGGGACTTTGAAAGTCCCAAACTATGGTTACTTCGTTTATTCTTGGTATAATCATCTTTCCTCCGCTGCGATTGGACTTGCCTTTCGGGTCAAGTAGCTAACATTCTTATCAGCTCTTTAGTAGCAGCGCTTTATCCCTACGATAGTAGGTACAAAACACCGCCACCAAAAATAAATATGCTGACAAATGATTATGCTATGTTTTTAAATATATGTCAATATTAGAAATTTAATACCCCGATAGGACTCCAGCAAGTCTGGTAGTTAGAACTTTGGTTTGGGATAGGAGTTGGTCATAGGTGTTAGCAAGCACAGCAGTGATTGGGTTGTAACCCCAGGAAGTAAGTACTGCCATAGATGGAATACCGATAAGTGCATTTGAAGCAATAATCTGAAGAGTGCCTTTGTTGTTAATGAGAGTGCCAATGAGGTGGGCTTGTTCAGCAGTAGAAATGTTTGGGGCAGTAGGCATAAAGGAGACATCACCGTATTGAGAGTTTGCAAAACTAAAACCTAAAGCTTTAAACACGGTAGCAGAAGTAAAGCCAGCTTTCTTGCCTTCAGTAATGAGATAGCAAGTGCCTTTGTCTGCTCCCCTATCTGAACAAGTAATAGATCCGTCTCGTGGAGGGATAAATTCACCTACAGGAACATTAAGGTCTCCTTGCCAAGCTTTAACAGTGTTAGTAAAGGAGTTAAAACCATAAGACAGAAATGCCCCAGCAGAAGTGTATGGGCGACGCTTGCCGTCTGCTGTCAAAGTGTAGATAGTGCCGTTAGCATCAACGATGTTAGTTCCAACTGGGTGTTTGGCGTATGAGCCAGAGCCACTGCTAGCATGAGCAGTCGAAGCAGAAAACAAGCCAAAGAATGAGAATCCAGAAGTATCACATGTCACTGTATTAGCCACAGTATCTACAGTACAAGGAGCCAGTGAATGCCACGAGCCACCTGTGTAGTGGTAAATAACTAAAGTAGTTTCATTAATTCCAGAAACATCACTATCCTGATATGAAATTGTAATTGTAATTGGTGATCCAAATGAACTAACGCTGGTACCAACTCCAGACAACGCTTTTAACTCATAAGTATATCCATCAATAATAGCAAACCCAGATGGCGATCCTGTTTCGGAAAGTGCGTCAGAAGAGTCTAGTTGTTTAATTTGAAAGTCGGCATCTGCTCCAGCTGCGCCAGCTGGAATATCTAAGCCCAGGGTTGCGCCACCAGAAGTTAGACTTGCAGTGCCACCAGTTGCATCAGAAATAGATTCTGTTTGTTGAGCAATAACTGTAGCAGACCCAGTACAACCAGTAGTAGTAAAAGTATTATCCGAACCAGTCGCCTCGTTTAAACCTGCATCCTTAGAGCGAACTCGAAAATGATATGTTGTACAAGGTAGTATAGAGGAAATAGTTACCGAGTGACTACTAACTCTTGGAGATGTATCTGATTCGGCAGTTGAAGATCCATAACTAGATGTTAATCCGTAGTCTACGATACTTGAAGAAATTTCATCTGTTGTCCAAGTCACACTCGCACTGGTCGTGCTCGGACTGGAAGTTACTAGAGAAATTACGGAACTTGTTGTATCAATTACCAAAGCTTTATTGGCAGCCAAGTTTGTGCTCGGCGTAAAGTTTGTCACAGCATTTCCGTATTGATCGGCCACAGTTCCTGAAATTGATGAAACAGTTAAATCAGAGCTAGTGTCTCCCCCTTGTACAGTGTAATTACAAGTACCTGTAGTGGCATTTAAAACTGAGAAGGTACAAGTTCGATCTACTGTTCCAGTTTCTAAAGTGACGGTTAAATTACCAGTAGTAGTGACTGCTTCAGAGAAAGTCACATCAATATCTATCACTACCCCTTCTGCATAAGTGCCATTGGCTTTATCTGAAGAGACATTAGAAATTGTTGGAGCATTTGTTTTTAAGACCAATGCTTTGTTGGCAGCTAGGTTAGTACCGATTGTATAACTACTCATTGCGTTACCAGCTTGATCTGCAATCGTTCCTGAAATAGATGAGACAGTTAAGTCAGAACTAGTGTCTCCAGTCTGAATTGTATAATTACAAGTTCCTGTTGCAGAATTAGTAACAGTAAATGTACAAGTTCTATCGGTAGTTCCAGTTTCCAAAGTCACTGTTACATTTCCAGTAGAAGTAACTGCTTCAGAGAAATTAACATCGATATCAATCACTTCTCCAGGTCCATATGTGCCGTTTGTTTTATCAGAAGAAACTGAAGTAATTGTTGGTGCAGTTGAATCTAAAGTAATTTCTTTATCAAAGTGTACTGCCCAGTTGTACAAAGTATTTCCATACAAAGATGGATAGGAATCAGTATCACGCAAGTTCCCAGCAGCAGAGCCTGCATTTTGAGCACCTGTATCAGTTCCAGGAACACCAGTATATGCATAGCGAAGTCTTTGGTTTGCGCCAGTTGGCGTACCAGACAAAGTGACTTTTACTGTATCTGAGTCAACTATTTCAACAGAGCTAATGGTTGCTGAAGCGGTTGAATCGTAATATTCAAATCCATAGTTTGTACGTGCACTAACTAAAGTAGTATCAAAAGTCAGGGATCCTGAAGGAACATGGAAGTTTGCATAAATAATATTACCAGTGCGCACTGCTGAATCTGGAGAAAGTGGTCGCCAAGCTTCATGATCAATCACAACTTTCTTAATAACTTTTCCATAGTATTCACCTAGCCAACGAGAACTAGCTCCGGTTAAGTGATGACGATCAGAGTAATTAAAGAAATACTTTGGGGCAACTAACACAATTTTTCCAGGATTATCTTCTGCTGCGTATAATTGATAGATAGGAATTTCAGAGGTTGCATCATTTGCATAAGATGACATAAACGAACTCATCTGATCTAAGAACAATGGAATGGTTCCAGTTTGGCCAGTAATGGCTTTAGCATCTGTTTCATAATCATTTTGCCATTCTTCCAAGTAACCTTGATAGGTCGCACCACTAACCCCGTTATAGTTATCTGTTTCTCCATGAATGGTCGTTACACCAATTACTCTTGATATTCTTCCTAAGGCAAGAGCTGCGCTTTTAGCATTAGTAACTTGGGCCATACCAGTAGCGTATGGACCTGTCCCCTTTTTAAGTTGAGAATAAGTGTAACCGCTAACACCATGCAAAGATACTGCAACATCAAAATCATTTCCAGGATCATTGGCAGTGATTGTATTAGCCATTGAACTACTAATTGTTTCAACAGAGCTTTCTACTAAAGGAGTGAAACTGGCGCCAGTACCAAGCCCGCCTGCACCACCTGTAAGCATTAAGTTCGCGTAAGGCTGTGTTGTGGTAAGCGCTGGGGTCGAAGCGACACCAACTGAAAGACTTTGACCAGTAGAAAGAATTTGGTTAACGTAATCAATCTCTGTAACCTGAGCGGTTGCAGCACTCAAAACAGCACTACCAGTAGATGGCGCTGTATTTGCAACTGGTGTAACTTCAAACTTTAAATATTTTGTTAAATCGTCCGATGTAATTGTGTAATTAATACTTGTAGCACCAGGAATAGCAGTATACGAACCGCCAGCCGAATCGGCTCTTAACCACCGATATGTAGAAGTAGCCTCGGCGTTACCGTTTGCATCTGTATAAGTGTATGTACCGGTTACTAACTCACCAAGTGAAGCCGAACCTGTAATTGATACTGAACTGGCTACCGGTGCAGTTGGCGTCGCTGAAATTGGCGTGGCATTGGCGGCCGTAGATGGGTCACTGGTGCCATTTGAATTCACCGCAGAAACTCTAAAGTTATATGCTGCACCATTTGTTAATCCCGTGACAGTTGCGGAAGTACTGGTAGATGTTCCATCTGCAAAAGTAGTCCAACCCCCTGCTGTACTTAGCTTGTACTGAACGACATAATCAGTGATTGCAGCACCGTTATCACCACCAGAAGACCAAGTCAAACTAACTTGCCCATCTCCTGCTGCAGGAGCAAGACTTGTTGGTGGGAATGGACCAGTCATCGGTTCAATAATAACCACATTGTCGTAGCTGACTGTTCCGCCAGGTTGATACCCACCGAACCAAAATGTTTTATCTGTAAAAGTTCCACCAGAAATAGTAGCAGCTGCTGTTCCAGATCCATTTACATATACTTCTGCGCCACCAGCTTGCAAAGCGACTAATCTAAATGTGGTTGGAACGCCATTGGTACACGAAGTTATTCCACTAAGTGTTACTGGAGACCCAGCTTGGTTTCCACCACCTAACCACTAATATATTTCCCATGTCGTTGTGTTAGAAAGCAAAATATACGAAGCAGAACCACCGGTAGTGAAATTCATATCACCATATCCCATTGCCATGGGCCCTACACCAGAACCACAACTATCACGAGTAGCTGTGAATTCAATGCTTACATCACCATTTGTTCTATCGTAAGTATTTACTGTTGCAACTCCATCTTGAGAACTCCAAGATCCATTGTTCGGGGTAATGCTTAGAGAACCATTTTGAGTAACGCTACCAACAGTACCACCAATTCCATCGGCATCGGCTTCTGTCCATTTACTTGTATCAATTGTTGTACCAGTAAAACTATCGGTCATTGTTACTGCCGCTGGCGTAGCATTAGCTGTACTTGAAACCGCTCCTGCCCCAACTGAGTTTACCGCGGAAACACGAAAATTATACAAAAGATTATTTGTTAAACCAGTGACTACAGCCCCTGTCGTAGCGGAAGTACCATCAGAAAAAGTAGTCCAAGTGGTTGGCTCTGAGTTTAACTTATATTCAACAATATAATCTGTAATTGACGCGCCGCCATTACTTAGTGGTGCAGACCAGGTTAAGGTTGATTGACCGTTTTCATTACCTGTCGCAGCTAAACTTTGAGGTGCCGTTGGGACGCTCAAAGCAGGAGTAGCTGTGGCAGTACTAGAAACAGGGCCTGTTCCCACTGAGTTCACCGCCGCTACTCTGAAGTTATAACTTAAATCATTTGTTAAACCAGTCACTACGGCACTTGTCGAAGTGGACGTGCCATCTGAAAAAGTCGTCCAAGTGGTTGGTTCAGATGCCAATTTATACTGAATGATATAGTCTGTAATTGCTGCGCCATTATTAGCAGGGGCAGTCCAAGAAAGTGCCATTTGAGTGCTGGCTGGAGTTGCAACTAAACTGGTAGGTGCATCTGGCTCTGTTGCAGCACTTGTACCATTAACAACAAAATTATCTACAGTAGTAACTGTCCCAGAATGACCTGATAAGAAAAATCCTTTGTTGTTAAAAGTCCCACCAGTAAGAGTGGCTGCGGCGGTTCCGCTACCATTAATATACAAAGCAGCACCTGTAGTGGTGCCAATCGTGATACGAATATGGAAAGGTACACCATTTGTACAAGAAAAGGCAGTATTAACATTTTCAGCATTACCATTGGCAAGTTGCCTAGAAAAATATACTGTATTACTGACTGCATACATAGTGTAAGACTCGCCACCTCCAGTAAGAACACCTGGATCACCATAACCAATTCCCATGATGCTATTACTTGCCCCGCAAGTAACATCGACTTCCATTTCAAGTCCACCAAGAGAGCGGTTAAAATCTGTGACTGTATCTACGTAGTTTGCTCCCCACGCCGAACCGCCAGTCATAGTCAAAGAACCATTTTGCTGGATGTTACCAGTCGTTCCACCAGAGCCACCACTATCCAATTCTGTCCAATTCGAAGTATTGATTGTGGTCCCTGTGAAATCGTCAGATAAAAGGACAGATGCTTGCACAGGTTTAAAAAATATAAAAAGCCCGAATAAGAGCACCACGATTGTCAGTTTTGCAATATGTTTCCTAAACATGGTTATTCCCTTTATTTTTGATCGATGTTTCACTCAAAAATACTAAATTATGAAGTTTTTAGACGCTTAAATAAGCGAAAATATTATACTAAAATTATACCATTAAAGCTTAGGTCTTTCTGTTTGAGTTGTTGATAACATTTAAAACCTCACAAAAACTTTTTTGTTTTGTGCATCTATGTGTGCTTCGCCACCATACGGCAGACAGATTTGAGGGTCAGTATGACCAAAGTCCATGTTCTGTACAATTGGTACAATAGGATTATATTTCCGAACTTCTTTCAAAAACACAGCGCGTTGTTCTTCTCGGTGCTCTTTCTTAGCTTCCCGAGTTTTCTCTTTACCAAAGTGCCATGCTTTTGGTCGACCCACTAACACCCCATTGACTCTACCTAAAATTCCTCTTTCGCCCAAAGCTCTGAGCACTCGGCGAACATAGTTTGAATCAGGCATTTCTTCTGATGTTTCCAAAAACAAAATTACTTCATTAAAATCTTCTAAACTTGGCAGCGCCACGCCGTGTCTTAAAATCTCGTCTATTGATTCTAGGCAGCCACCCCAAGTAATACCGTTTGCTTCTGCATCTCCATTTTCTACAACATCCCAATACCAGCCTTCATTTGGTTCGTATTCCCGAGCTTGGTTAATTGTCTGAGGATCATTCCATTGCAACCCTACATCATTAAAAGTTTCACTCACTGTCAATTCCACTTCTTGTGATTCTTCAAACAAGGCTTTTCGTAAATACTCCACTGTAAAATCATCCATCTTGTTTTGCATGGCATACTGCGTAAAAATTGATCCGCCGTAGTACGAAGGAATACCGTTGAGCCATAGAAAGTTCATAAAGTGGGTGTTATCGCTATATCCAAAATATGGTTTAGGGTTTTGCGTGAACGGTTCTGTAGGCAGGTTTTTAATATATGTAATTTGATCATCACCACCTAAAGAAGCTATTACAGCTTTGATGTTTGGGTCTGTGAAAGCCGCTACAAGGTCGGCAGTGCGTTCTTCCCCGCTCGCACCAAGTTTTGCAGTAGCAGGATAATCTATTGGGTTTAATCCAAAAACTTCTCGAACTCGCTTGAGTCCAAGTTCGTACATATGCGGCCACATCCCGGGCGCCGCAAAAGACGGTGACACAATGCCAACCGTATCTCCCACTTTCAGTTTTTGTAACTTTGCGAAAGGTTTCATCTTTACCTATGATTTTTAATTAAATTTAACGCCAATTCTACTGCCTCTTGAGCATTTGATGCAGGTTCAACTTTCAGACGATTGCGAGGATCAAAATATTCCCCGGCCATTTTGTCAGACCACCCACCAGTACCTGTCACTACTATAATCGGAATATTTGCTTGATAAGCAATTGCCATCTCAGTTAAAGTTCCACTCCCTCCATTAATGGCAATGATGGCATCACAAGATAAAACTAAATTCAATTCTCTACCTCCACCACGTTCCATTCCACTTACGACAACTACATCAACATTTTCTTCAATAATGTCCTTCCCTTTACCGTAAGTAACACCAATAGTTAACCCGCCACATTTCTTCGCCCCTCGGCATGCTGCAGTGGACAATGAATCGAAGTCTTTTTCTGCACCAAAAAATAGCACTGCCCCAGCTTGAGCAATATGATACCCAAGCTCTTCAGCGATCTTTTCTGTTTCGGCCGAATAGTTTAAATCACTGCAACTACCCATAACGCCAATTTGAATCTTTCGTTTTGAATTGCCCCCTTTGAGCTCTGAGGGGTTTGTAAAGTTTTCCATATCCTGATTTTATCATAATTCCCCAAGTCAGGGTGTATAATAACCTCATCATGAACATCTACCTAGACATCGACGGTGTATTACTAACGGATTCACTCAACGACCGCGGCAACCCAACTCCACACTCTTTCGAGCTGCTCAAATTTCTTACCGACAACCACAAGGTCTACTGGCTGACCACGCACTGCCACGGCGGCGAAAACCGCGCACCAGAACACCTCTACCCAAAATTCCCACCAGAGGCCATATCTTACATAGACAAAATCCTGCCTACCAACTGGGGTTCTTGGAAAACAGATGCCATAGATTTTAACCAAGACTTCCGCTGGTTAGATGACGATGTCTACCAACCAGAATACGAGGCTCTAGCAAAAAATGGTTGTAGTGAAAAATTAATTAAGATTGATCTAAATAAAAATCCTTTTAGACTACAAAGGTTAATTTCTACTTTAAATATTTTAAACAATCCGGCTTCGGATGATTTCTACTCTTTCATAACCCCAGAGTTACTCGAACACTCAAAACTAAATATGCCGAACTGGCCATTTAAAATAGAAAAATTTGAAAGCCAACTTCAAGAAATTGCTCTGTACATTTATACTGGTACACTGATCACCTGCGAGGATGGCCTATACGATTTTCGCAGAGAAATAATGCAAACAATTATAGATAAAAAACTACGAGAATTTAATAGCCCAACCCTCACAAAGCTTTTAGAAGAACACGATATTAAATTTCAACTCTCGGATTTTATGGTAGAAGCAGTACACGACTTCCCTAAACCCTCAAATCCAGGCATAATTAGTACATGAGATCCATTTTTCAGTTCCTCTACCAGAATATTTTTAAACAAGTTGCTTTTTTACTTGACCCAGAGTTCGTGCATGACCGTGTGGTCTTTTTTGGCAAACTCTTAAGCAAATTCTCCCTAACTAGAAAGCTTTCTCGCAAGCTCTTCTACTTCCAGCACAAAAGCCTTTCTCAAAACATTCTTGGCATCCACTTCCCTAACCCCATCGGCCTTTCTGCCGGCTTTGACAAGAACGCCGAACTTCTAGACATCTTGCCAGAAGTAGGATTTGGTTTTGCCGAAGTTGGCTCAATTACCGGAGAGCCCTGTGAAGGTAACCCTAAACAACGCCTCTGGCGCCTACCAAAGTCTAAATCTTTAGTAGTTTACTATGGCCTCAAAAATGACGGCGCAGAACCAATCGCAGCGCGCCTAAAAAACCAAAACTTTCGCATCCCTGTCGGAATTAGCGTAGCAAAAACTAACAACCAAGCTACTTGCGAAGACGAAGTCGGCATTAAAGATTACGCCAAAGCTTTTCGCAACTTTGCGCAAATTGGCGCGTACACCACGGTTAATATCAGTTGCCCTAACACTTTTGGCGGACAACCATTTACAGACCCAACTCGCCTGGACCACTTGCTTTCTGAATTAGATAAAATTGAAACTACTAAACCAACATTCGTTAAACTTTCCCCCGACTTAAACGATGGCGATGTAGATGCCTTACTGGAAGTAATCGCCAAACACAAAGTCCAAGGAATAATTTGCTCAAACCTAACTAAAAACCGTAGCAATCCAAAAATAGTGGAAACAGATGTGCCTGCTGTCGGTGGCCTAAGCGGGAAAGTAGTAGAAGAACTTTCCAACAAACTCATTGCTCATGTTTACCAAAAGACCCAAGGGAAATACATAATCATTGGTTCCGGTGGCGTGTTCTCTGCAGAAGACGCCTACAAAAAAATTAAACTTGGCGCATCACTCATCCAGCTCATTACCGGCATGATTTACGAAGGACCACAGCTCATTAGCGAAGTTAACATAGGCTTAGTTAAACTGCTCAAACAAGATGGCTACACAAACATTAAAGATGCCATTGGCGCAGACAACAAACTAAAATAAAAAAACTCGAGTTAACTAACTCGAGTTTTTTCTTTATGACCAAGTTCTGGAGGACAAACAAAATTTTCGCCTAACTTGTCCTGACACTCCTGGCAAGCGATCATCTTTCTGTTGCAATCGTCTACCACACAGTTTGTAAATCGTTCGCACGGCTCACTACACACCCAACATTTCCCAACTACTCGGTGTTTTGGATCATCAGTATAAAAACCCATCGCAATGCGGCTATCAAAAACGTAAAGTTTGCCAAGGAAATTTTCGTTTGGATATTTTTCCATATACGAAACAATGCCGTTTTCTAATTGGTACACATCTTTAAACCCTTGGCTAAGTAGGTACCCACTCGCCTTTTCGCAACGCACGCCACCAGTACAAACGGTTAGCACTGTTTTATCTTTCAAGTGCGCGATGGAGTCAATGAACTTTGGTAGTTCCCGGAAGTTATCCATTGGCGGACAAATGGAACCTTCAAAATGGCCCACTTGGTGCTCGTAAACATTGCGCATGTCTACAATGTAAAATTCTTTTTTATCTGCAAACCACTGGTGCAGTTCTTCTGGTTTTAAATGAATACCAGTTAATTGGTTTGGGTCAATATCGCAGGCTTTATCTAACCCAAGTGTGACAATTTCACTGCGCACTTTCACAGATGTTTTTGGAAAAGCATGGCCATTGCCTTTGCTGCGCTTAATGTTTACATCTTTAAAACGCGGATCTGAAAACAAATCTGCTAAATATTTATCTACATTTTCAGTAGTCCCTTCCAAAGTAATATTCACCCCTTCAGAAGCAATGATAGAACGGCCCTTCAAACCCAAAGCCAGCTGCAGCTCCTTTTGGTGGAGCGCCAACTGTGCTGGATTTTCAATGTGGACGTATTTGTAAAATAAAATTATATCGTGCATATCAGGGTATATTGTACTATATTCTTAAGAATATTTCAACTTAAAACCAAGAACTTGTTGCGCTTTTTGTATGCTTGCCACAGACACTGGGACATCCCCTTCTCTTCGCGGAGCAAAGCTTCGCTGTATAGTAACTCCCGATGCTTCTTCTGCGGCATCTACAATTTCTTTCACGGAGTACCCTTTTCCGGAACCTAAGTTAAACACTTCAAATTTAGGCAAACTAGCCATTTGTTTTAGAGCCAAAACAATTCCACTAGAAATATCTGCTACATGCACAAAGTCACGAATGGCTGTGCCATCTGGAGTAGGAAAATCTGTGCCGTAAATGGTCATGGGTGAATGTTCTGTTATGACTTTTGCCACCTGTGAAAGCAGGCCTGCTTCAATGGAAGATTTCGTTCCCACTTCTTGCATGCTGCCAGATACATTGAAAAACCTAAACACTACGGCTTGCAACTGGCCAAACTGAGTATGGTACTCAATGAGATCTTCGCAAAGTTTTTTACTTTTGCCATACGGGTTAGCAGGGTTTAATTCTGCTGTTTCTAAAATTGGCATTTGGGTTTGCTCGCCATACACACCAGCAGTAGAAGCAAAAATTAGTTTAGTAATATTTAAGTTCTCTAAAATATCTAACATTCGCAAAGTCTTGTGCGTGTTGTTGTTTAAATATTCAAATGGTTTGTAGACAGATTCTGCTGCATCTAGACTTGCTGCCAAGTGAATGACCACCTTGGGGTGGAAGCTTTGGTAAATCTCTTCCCACACCAAACTGGAGTTAAAATCGCCATAAAAGACTGGGATCCCCACTGGGACATTTTCTGGGACTGAATTGCTGAAATTATCTATGACCAGAGGCTTAAAACCGGCTTGGATTAGCTCAAAAACCACATGACTACCAATATAACCTGCTCCACCAGTGACCACGATTTCAGCGCCATTTTGTAAAGTTTCCATGGCTACAGCATACCAAACTTTCCCTAACAAAAACACTCCCATTTCTGGGAGTGTTTTTTAATCAGTTTAAGTAACTAACTAAGTTTTTCTTTAGGCAAAGATAAACTTAAAGATTGAATTGCGCTTACGAGCAACTACAAATCCTGCAGTTACTAAACCAGCGAAAGCAACAGCGCTTGTACCAGCAGCACCTGTTACTGGTGGGACATAGATTGTATCACCAGGTACGTTAATCAAAATCTGATTACCGTAGGTATTGCGAAGTTGGTAAGACAAGTTCTTGCTTAAAGATTGCTTTACACGAACTTGGAAAGTTTTTACAACAGTTTCACCAGCACGGATTGTTACACTTGGGTAACTAATTACATTGCCAGAGATTGTACCACCGTTTGTAGAAACAATATCAGCTAGTGGAAGGACTTGAGACAAGTCATCTTTAATTACATAGTTAGTAGCGCTAGCATTACCATTGTTAGTTGTTACTAAACTGTATGTAATGTAGTCACCACGAGCAGCACTTACTGAAACAGCATCTGTATTCTTAGTGTCATTGAAGGCACGCTTTGAAAGTTCAATACGAGAGTTTCCTGGGTTTGTTGGACGATCCATGTTTACACACGCATCATCTTGAACTTGAGAAACACCGGTAGCAGTTGCTTTTGCAACGTTACAAATTGTACTTGTGTTGTTTGCAGTTACTAGAGCTGCAAATTCTACAGTTTTGCTATCACCAGCACGGATTGTACCGAAGTCTACTGAGAAAGTCTCACGACTTGAGTAGCTTGGAGTACCATCACCTGTTACTGAATCGTCAAACCTTAAACCAGAAGGAATAACATCGGTCATTACAACATTGTTTAATGTAGTACTGCCGTTGTTAGTTACAGTCACTTTAAAGTTTACGCGATCACCATTGTAAGCTTTTACATTTTCAGTGTAAGAAGTACCAGTAGTATTGTTCTTAACTTGCTTACGGATAGTCATGTTTGAATGACCAGTAGTACCACAAGAATCTACATAAACAGTGGCAGTATCTGAAGTTGAACCAGCGTTTGTAGAATTTACAGTCGCACGGTTTACTAAAGTATTATCACAATTTTCAACATCACCTGTGTACTTGATAACGCGTTGTTCACCAGCTGGGATATCGCCAAGATTAATAGTTCCTGGGATAGTTCCTTGCCATAGTGAGCTTGAAATTAAAGTATCATCTGCCATGCCAACAGTTACTGAACCTGAATCAACAGATAGTCCAGAAACAGAGTTATCTGTCACTGTGACATTTTTAGCAGTCTGGTTGCTTGTGTTTGTTACCACAATTTTGTAACCAACTTTTTCATTATGCTTTGCGTTTACAGATGAAGCGTATGTTTTACCACGATCGCTTGCACCATCACGAGAGATGTTACGAACACCCTTATCTAGAGTTACAGTCGCATTTGTAGGAATGTTTGGGGCCACTACTTTGAATTTAAATGTCATAAACATACTAAATTCAAAACAGGCTTGAAGATCACCAATTACATATTCAGAGTTTCCTAAGTTTAGGCCACCTTGAATTGGGTTTCCTTGGTAATCGTACAAGTATCCAGAGTTAGGCTTGATCTCAAGTTGAGAGTTTGCCGGAGTATGGATGTTAAAACTACGAGTGTAGGTCGCTGCATTGTCTGCAGTGAAAGTCACTGTAATTTTATGAACAGAACCTGCAGTTGTTTCAGTACGAGTAATTACGCGTACATTCTTTGCAGTTGTAAGAGCAGGGTCTAAATTATTAGCTGCACCATTGTGCAAGTAAATTTGAGCTGCTGCTTGTTCGCCTACTTGCATTGTAAGACCATCATTCCAATCTTGTTCAGATTTTGAGAATTGAGGGTTTACGGTATCCAAAGCTGCGTCGATTGCTTGGAAGTCATGACAAAACGGAGTGTTTACGTCATCGTAAGTTACAGGCCAGTAGTTGAAGGTTGGGGTAGATGGTGGGTTAGCACAATCTTGAGCTAAAGTATTGGATGCACCTTGAGTTGGAGCAAGACCCATTACTGAAGCGACAACACCAACCATAACCAAAGTAGCGATCACGCCACTACGAGGTTTTACGATAGCCTTTATCGTTTGCATAAATTGCATATGTGTTGTTCTCCTGCCTTCTCACACTGGAACTAATCCAAGTATGAAAAGAAAGTTAATAATTAGCTAGTTTTTTAAACTGATTTGTCCGGGCTGCCATTAGGCGGTCCTTTACCAAATCCAATCAGTATACCTTATTTTTAAGGTTTTGTCAAGAGTAGACCTGAAAATCTGAGGTTTTTTAGTATACCAGATAAATGGCTTAAATAAAAGAAAAAAGCCTTCTGCGGGTGCATTAGGCTTATTTGGAAGACATGGAGTAAGTCTCACATGGATTGCGATTTCTTGGAGTTAGTGCTCCGAAGAAAACATAGGCAAATGACAATGGCTAGTAGAAAACTGAGGATGTGAACACCGGAAAGGGTCACCTTGTTTGGATCTACATAAGTAAACATACCGCTCACCTCCATTTGATAAGCTCAGTTTACTCTTTAAGCACTATAAAGTCAACTATTACAGTGAATATCTTTGCACAGCACTACAAAGTAATGTGGTGTTTCCACAAAATTCCTTTAAACTCGCTATTAACAATTAGTGGTACTCCTGAAATGGACTTTACCTGTCTGGCAATAGATTGTAGTGGACAAGAGTGAGGAGCTCCTGTTTGGCAGTGGGCACAAAGATTGCGCAACTGACTGACAATATTCTTTTTTGATAATTCTAATTCTGACATCTATTTATTTCTAATTACTCTAAATTACGGATCACTCCGACTACTTTGCCTTGCACCATCCACTCTTCTTTTGGATAGATGTTTTGGTAATCTGGGTTTTCGGCCTTTAAGTACGCTCTGTTTTTAATTTGCACAAATCGTTTTACAGTTGCTTCGTCGTGAAGGAGCGCTACGACTATGTCGTTGTTCTTTACTTCGTGAGTTGGGCGAACAATTACTAAATCGTTTTCATGAATTCCCGCGTTGATCATGCTGTCCCCTCTTACTCTAAGTAGAAAAACATCTCGTCTCCCTTTCACAAGTGACTGCGGGAGGTTGATCCACTCTTCGATGAACTCTTCTGCCATGTGCGGGCTTCCGGCTTGGACGGAACCGACTAGCGGGACGCGGATGAGTCCTTTTTGCAAACTGTCAGTTAAGCTGTTGAGCACTGTAATTCCCCGAGCCTTGCCGTTGGTTTCTATGTAACCACCTTCTTCAAGAGAATTCAAAAGTTTGGCCACCGCGTTTTTGGATTTCACTTCCAGAAATTCTGCCATCTCAGAAATTGAGGGTGGCATACTGTGTTCGCGAATTTGCCCTACGATGAACTTTAGAAGTTCTTTTTGTCTATCGGTGATGCTCATGGGTTTTTGATTACTTATATATCTATAGTATACGACCGTTCACCCTGTGTCAAATATTTATTTTTATGCGAAAACAAAAGAAAAACCGCATCTTTTGATACGGTCTTAAAAGTTATCCACAAATTATTTTGTTCCGAGTAGATATTTGGTCAGTTCAATGATGAATTCCACGACACCTTTCAAAATCGGGATAGATGCCGGCAGCAACACCACTAACACTATTAAATAAATGAAGTTGCGCTTGAGCGCCTGCACTATAGAATAGACTACAAAAATTGCCACTACTATTGAGATTACCGGGTGCAGAAAGCTAGGAAAATAGCTCAGAAAATTACTATAAAGATTTGTTAAAAAATCCATTTTATATTTCCTTTATTTCTTACTCCCCTTTTTCGCTGAAGAAAGTTTAGCAGATTTATCTACTACAACTAAATGAGGATAGTCAAAAATATCTTTGATGAATCTATCAAAAGTATCGCGGCGCATCTTGAATTCATCGGGAGTCATCACGCTATAATTAAAATCTACACCAAGCATATCTTTGCATTGTTTTAGAAAAGTATCTAATTTAGTGAGACTGATTTTCCCTACCAGCAAAAGATCCACAGGCAGTTGCGGCTGACCAGTGAGCACGCCAGAGAGAAAAGCAGACTGCACATCACCTAATTTTTTAATCGCAGTAAACAGTTCGTCTTCAAAAGGTTTTTGGTTCTTCACCAACGATGCTCGGATTTCTGGCAGGAGTTTGTGTTTGTGATTGATTATGTAGAGTTTAGTTTGACCAGCAATAAATTGTTTGATCATACTATCTTCTAAAAATTCTTTGAGTAAAATGTCTAGCGACTTTACCGACAGACCCATGCGCTCTGCCAACTCTTTACTGGAGTAGCACCGCGCTGGTGCAAGTAATAGAAAAGCGAGTAGCTCTGAGCTGTATTTGGAATCTAAAATATCTGCGTGTGTCATCATGAATTTAGTATATCATACCGTCTTTTGTTTTTTATAAAAGGCTGTCTGCATATAAATAAATTTCGCCCTTCCATAGGAAAAGTGGTATAATAAGAATAATATGGCGGAACTAGAAACTCAGGTAGTCAAAATCCAATTAGGCGACAATAAACAAGCGACTAGCTTTGTTTTTACGCTTGCTGAGACTGTGGAAGGCTCTGGTGCAGAGATTTTCATGATCTGTGAGCTTCCCCTCTTTAACCCTGCTGCAAGTGAAGAATGCCAACGAATCGCTGAGGCCATCGCCGCTTCCCTACGTCGCAGCTACCGCCACCCAGCATCTAGTAACACTTTTGAAAACACTCTCGCGCTTGTAAACGAAGAGTTAGGGAAACTGCAAAACTTAGGTAAGACTCATTGGCTTCCCAAACTCAACGCTGTCATTGCGGTCAAATCTAAAACCAAACTTTCAGTGACATCAGTGGGAAAAATTACCGCCCTCCTTCACCGCGATAATTCTTTCGCACCAATTGCCGAAGCGTCTACTCCTCATCATCCATTAAAAACATTTGAAAACTTCTCCGAGGGCAAAATTCGCCTTGGAGATTTATTAGTTCTATCTACCTCACAGTTATTCAATCACATATCTATAGATAGATTCAAAAATATCTTGAAGCGCAACGATCTACCAGATACCGCTCAAGAAATTATTGCTACACTCTCCGATGTCATGGGTCCAGAAGTGGCTTGTGGCACAATTTTAGCACAGCAAGTTGCCGCTGGCAGTTTGGATGCCGAAGAAGAAGTGGACTTAGGTGCCTACATGGCCGCACCGCAAGTTGTCTCCAGCAAACAAGGAGCGGACTGGCTAGATAAGATTAAGACTATGGGTTCCACAGCTGCGCTGATTGGGAAAAATGTTGGTGGTAGTCTGAAAGAAAAAATTAAGCAGCGACCGAAATTTGCTGATCTCGCCCAAAACAAAAATAGCGCTCTTTCTGTGGTGCAAAACCAATTTAAAAAAGTTGGCAAACAACTTGGCCCAGAAAGCATTAAAGGTTACAGCAGACAAAAGAAATTCTTCCTCATTGCCGCAGGAGTTTTGCTGGTGGCTGTAATTGCAAACATTGGGATTGCAAAGTACTTAAGTTCCAGAGACAAAATTGTTGTTATCTCAAATGAAAAAATTTCTTCACTAGAAAAACTAAACAGTGATGCTAACGCCGCACTACTTTACGGTGATGAAGCGCAAGCAAGTCGAATTATTGAAGATTTAATGAATCAACTCAATGGTCTAGGCGAAGTTAGTGATGAACAAAAATCTAAAATAGATGAAATTCGCACTGCCGCGACGAACCTTCAAAACAAACTAACTAAAACTGGCGAAGCTAGTGTTGAAACGCTTGGCACTCTAAGTAATGGTGATCACTTGATTGTATTACCGAATTTCTTTGCGACAGAAACTGGTCGCACAGTTGTGAGTTACAATAGAACTTCAAAGAGTATTGCCGACAATTCCCTTAAAACCAGTGAGCCAATTACTTTAAGTAGTTATAATAAAGGTGAGGATACTGTGATTTTTAATGGCTCGGAGTTGTTGATTTGGGATACTAAAACCGGTGTGATCGGTGGCGCAATTTCAGACAGCGTGCCTAGTAAAGACAACGCGCGTGGGTTAACTGTGTACAATGGCAAAGCCTACATCATTGATCGCAGTAGTAAAAAAGTGATGAAATATTCAGTAAGCGACAGCGCGATTACTACTCCAACTGCATCACTTTCAGATATTGCAGAGTTAAGTAGTGCTTCCGATATGGCCATTGATGGCAGTATCTATTTTGTTTCCAACGGGACTATTTTCAAATATAATTCTGGTGCTAAGCAAGATTTTAATTTAGGAGTCAGCGCTTTGTCTGATAATACAAAAATCTATACTGAAAATGGGATGACTAATTTATATGTACTTGATCCTGGCAACAGAAGGATTTTGATCCTAGATAAGACAGGGAGCGTAATTCAAACTCTTACCAGTGGACAGTTTAATGATCTAAAAGATTTTTCTGTAGACGAAAAGAATAAATCCATTTTTGTTCTTAACAACAATCAACTACTTAGAGTGAATTTCTAATAGCTAGCTGTTAATTCCGGAGGGAAATTTAATCCCAATTTTGTCCCCTGTTAAGCGCATCCAGTTCTCATCAACTTCGATGCGCTTTTCAAAATAATTTTGATGCGCCTCAAAGCCATCATGAATATACTTCTTAATGCCTTTGTCGTAATCGTCAAATCTTTTATTGATTCTGTATTCCAGGGAGTTAAGTTTCAAATCAAAACGACCTTCAAGATTAAAGAGTTTCTCGTCCATTCTCTCTTCAAGAGCAAACAATTTCTCGTCCATTCTCTCTTCAAGAGCAAACAATTTCTCGTCTATTCTTGCTTCAAGAGCAAACAATTTCTCGTCTATTCTCTCTTCAAGAGCGAACAGCTTCTCGTCTATTCTTGCTTCAAGAGCAAACAATTTCTCGTCTACTGACTTGTTTATCTTTTCTCCAAAGATATTTAGTTGTTTGATCAAATACTCCTCAAAGTATTCTTTTGTGAGTTCCATGATATTCTCCTGCATTGTTCAATGCTATTAATTATAATTTAGCACGACGGAAATCACCGTCAAGCATATATAAGTAATAATAAAAAATCTCTCATAAAATCACGTTAAATTATTTCTCAAATCCAGTTAAAATCTCGTAAAATTGAACGAAGTTATCCACAAAAAAAGACCACCAGTAAAACTAGTGGCCTAAGTTGATTCTTAAAATCAAAGAACCTAAGCATCATTCAAGCTCTCCTTGACTCCCTAGTCTTTTTTCATCGGAGGTTTAGAGAGCGCGATGTCTGTCCGAATCAGACTGGCTAACATATTCTTTTGCTGGAGAGAGTACAGATACTGTAATCCAACATTAGCATCATGCTGGAGAATTTGCTCAAGCAAGTACTCCCACCCACATTCGCAAATCCATACATATTCCTTTCCCCCATAATGAAGTGTGCGGATGTACCCATCTTCCTTCTGATCATGATATTTGTCAGGAAACTGTTCCTCAAGCTTTAGAAGATCTTTAAGACATTTCTGGATCTCATCGCCATCACCCCATTCGACGTTGTTTGAGTCAAAAAATATCTTTTCACAATTTGGGCACTGATTTTGATCATGTCCAGTGAAATACCCAAATGATTCTAACGCTTCGATAAAGTCTTCCGACGCTTCCTGTTTCATTAATCCTGCCATTTTATTTTTCCCCCTATTGTGAAATTGGTCTTGGAAGTATATACAAAATAAAAAGACCCCGCAATACCGGGGTCTTTTTAAATTCTAAGATTGGGAAGTAAAGTTACTTAAGAACTACAGTTCCACCAGCTTCTTCAAGCTTCTTCTTCAATTCTTCAGCTTCTGCTTTAGCTACGTTTTCTTTGATAGCTTTTGGTGCACCATCAACGATGTCCTTAGCTTCTTTCAAACCTAAACCAGTTACTTCACGAACAACTTTGATTACATTAATCTTGTTGTCGCCAGCTGCTGTTAGTTCAACAGTGAATTCATCTTTTTCTTCAGCTGCTGCTGCGCCTGCTGCAGGTGCTGCACCCATCATCATAGGAGCTGCTGCTGAAACACCAAATTTATCTTCTAATACTTTTACAAGTTCAGAAAGTTCTAGGACAGATAGTTTTTCAATTGATTCAACTAAAGCTTTGAACTTTTCTGGAACTACTACTTCTGCTTTTTCTTCTGACATAGTTATTCCTTTCAAAAATTAATTATTTTGTTGCTACCGCGTTTAATACATTAATCAAACCACGGAGATTGCCAGCTAGTACATTTACGAATCCAGTAACTGGAGCGTTGATTGTACCAACCAATTGACCACGAAGTTGATCTTTGCTTGGCAAGTCTGCCAATGCGATCATTTGCTCTTTAGATGCGTAAGCACCGTCTAGAACCCCAGAAAGGATGCCAACAGTTTTGACTTCTTTTCCAAAAGTTTTAACGATACGCGCTGGAGCAACTTCATCATCTTGAGATACAGAAACGATTACAGGAACTTTAAGATCTAAGATTGTAGAAGCTTCGATGCCATTTGCTTCAAAAGCTTTTTTGATCAATGGAGTTTTGTAAACTTTACTTACAATACCTTCAGCTGAAAGTGCGCGTCTGAATTTGTCTATATCTTTTACGGTTGTACCGCGGTATTCAGATAGAACAATTGACTTAGCACCTTTCAAACGATCAGTTAGTTCTTGTAAATCTACTTCTTTTTGTGAACGTGATTTTGCCATATGTGTGTATTTTCTTTTACGACCTTTAATTGTAGCTACTATCTTTGACTGAGAAATAAAAATCTCGGCACGGGGCCGAGTTGAAACACAATGCTCTGGAGTTCAGAGTAGTTTGTATGTCCTCGGCGGGTCACCTGCTAAAAAGCAGATATTTAAGGCTAAATCTTTCGATTTTGGCCACCAACTGTCTTGGGATATGTAGTTAAAAGAATTATACCTAGTTTTCTGAGTTTTGTAAAGTGACTAATTTTAGCCAAAAATAAATTTAGGGATATAGGAAAACATGGCGATAAATTCGCGGATGTAGTAAAATCGGAGTTCTTCTTTCGGATAATAATCTTGACTTGGTGCACTCCAATACACAGTTTCAAATCCTGCTCGTTTGGCAAGCAAAAATGCGCGGGCCAAATGAAACGCATCACTGACAATAATTATTGAATCAAGCGGCTTCCCTGTGGCAAGCAAATGCTCTTTTGTATTTCTAATATTTTCGTAGGTGTTATGAGAGTCTTCTTCTAAAACATAATTTACTTCAGAGGAAGCATTGATGTTGATGACTTTTTCCATATACTCGGCTTCTGAAATATCTGTATCGGAAATTTTTCCTCCTGAAAGAATTATAATATCTGCTTTCCCTTGTTCGTAAAGCTCAAGCCCCGTAAGAGTTCTATTATATAGAGCAGGGGTATTAATCGCTGCACCCAAAATCACAATAGAATCGGCTTTTTCAATTGCCGGACGACTATGCGCAATCCCCCAGACCAAACTTGCGTCTAGCAGAACTAACGTCAACAAAGCTATTAAACAATATTTTACAATTCGCTTTACCATCATTATTTGGTTTTATACAAATACCGATACTTATCTAGATCAATTTGAAAATCTTTAGAAACTGGAATTTTCTCACTTTTAATTTTTTGTTTTTGAACTAGGGGAGTATATAAAAAATCTCCTTTGATACTAATTTCGCCATTGCGATTAACAACGCGCCACCAAGGGACTGAGTCTCCATCGGCCAACAATCTTAACATCCACCCAACTTGCCGAGCTGCACGAGGGCTCCCGCAGTAAGCTGCCACTTGCCCATAACTCACTACTTTCCCTTTGGGGATTTTCTTAACTGCTAAATAGACTTTTTCTCTGAAATTCATATGTTGTTTCTACCGCTTTAGTATATCAAATCCCCTTGCTCAAGTCACAATTTCTCGCTATAATACTGACACTATTAATGAAAGAACTATGAGTTTAAAAGATGTTCCTTTTGGCAAACCAGACAAATTTAATGTAATTATTGAAATTTCTCAAGGCAGTCAAGATAAATACGAATACGATGAAGATCTGGATATCATCAAACTAGATCGCGTATTGTACTCATCACAACGCTTCCCTGCTAACTACGGATTTATTCCTGAAACCCGCGCTGATGATGGCGACCATACCGATGTGCTTCTATTTAGCACTAACCCAATCCATCCTGGAGCAGTTGTTCAAGCGCGAGCCATTGGTTTCATGCACATGAATGACAGTGGCGACATTGATAACAAAATTTTAGCCGTTCCAACTTCCGACCCTCGTTACAGCCATGTTGACTCACTGGAAGATTTGTCTGAACACTCTCCGAAAGAAATTAAAAACTTTTTTGAGACTTACAAAATTTTGCAAGATAAGTCAGTAACTGTTGGTGAATTTGAATCAGCAGAACAAGCTCAAGAGTACATTGAAAAGACTCGCAAAGTTTACGAAGAAGAGCACAAATAATTCCTCAAAATTAAAAAAGGTATTTACTAATATGTAAATACCTTTTTATTTTAGAAATTATTTATTTCCCGCTATTACTCTAAACCTTTAAGACAAGCGTCTTTTGCAGCACCTGTTAGACTGTTACAAATTGCTTGCTGAGCTTCTTTGGTATCTAGTGAACTTTCTGGTGAACCTGCTGTCTCTGGATTGAAACTTGGAATTTTTGGGAGTTCGCTAAATTGAACATTGCTTGGCAGTTCAAACTTGGATGTATCTACTACCCAACTATCACAAGAAAAATCATAGTTTTGATTTAGATCAACTGCGCCAGTTTGAGCAGCACTATCTTGGGCGGATTTGATGTCTTCTTCACTGACTGCAAATTTCATTCCTTGTGCTACTCCATCAGTCCACATGTAACTTGTAGCACTGTCGTTGATCATGTGTGACATTGTTTCCTTGCCATCAATTTGTGCGGTAAATTCACCGCGCATTTTGTTGTTGGCTACATAAATTGTCCCTTCTGATTTGTACCCATCTTGATCTACAGAGTAAGTACACTTTCGGCTGGAACCACTAGCCAGCAAAGACTTAATGGAAGCCTTCTCAGATTGCATTTGAGTTTGCGAATCTGTTTTTTGCGTGTTGGACGCGATATCTCCATCCTTGCTTCGCATTAAGAAAAAGGCACCTGCAAGAATTATTAACACTACAATAATTCCCGCTATAATTTTGTTGTTCATATTTTCCTTTCCAAGAGATGGACTTAGCCAGCTCTATTATGGGCTAAGTATAGCAAAAAATAATGATTTTGTTAGATAACCAAGTTTACGATCCGTCCCGGAACATAGATGAACTTCTTAGGCTCTTTGCCTTCTAAATATTTCTGGATATTTTCGTGGGCCAAAACCAGCGGTTTTAATTCTGCTTCAGAAATATCTTTGGAAACCGTTAGGTCAGCGCGATGTTTACCATTCACCTGAATTGGCAAATCAATCTTGTTTGATTTTAAAATCTCAGAATTTACAGCTGGCCATTGTGACAAATGGATGGACTGCGCAGATTCATCTGTTTGTTTCCAAAGTTCTTCTGCCATATGTGGCGCAAACGGCGCAACTAATTGAATGAACTTTTTCAAATCTTCTAAACTAACATTGCTGTTTGAAAGTTCGTTCAAACAAATCATTAAACTGGCGATAGCAGTATTAAACTTGAAACTTTCAATATCACTGGTCACCTTTTCAATGGCAGTATGAAGTGCAATCTCGGTAGACTCATCTGTTTTCACCTCTCCCTTAGCATTGGCTTTCACTACAGTTTCCACTAAATTCCAAACGCGTTCTAGGAATCTGCGAGAACCAATTAGATCATTGTCATTCCATGGAGCAGGTTTTTCAAATGGCCCGATGAACATTTCGTAAACACGAAACGCATCTGCGCCCACTTCTTCAACCACATCTTCTGGGCTACGACTATTGCCTTTTCTTTTGGAAATTTTGGTACCATCGGTTGCTAAAATGTATCCTAAAAATTCTAGACGTAAAAATGGTTCGGGAAAATCTACCATGCCTGCATCTTGCATAACCTTATGCCAAAACCGCGCGTAGATTAAATGAGCTACGGCGTGATCTGCACCTGAGTAAACATCAACTGGACCCCAGAACTTAGCCGACTGCTTAGAGAACGGCTCAGAACTGTTATGTGGATCCATATAGCGCAGCCAGTACCAAGAAGATCCGGCCCACTGTGGCATGGTGTTAGTTTCGCGATTCACTGCAATCCAATTTTCAGAATCAGCAGGGGAGACTTCATTTTGGTTTTTCACTTCCCCTGTCTCAATGTTTAACGAAGCATTCACCCATTCTGGAATTCCCGCCAATGGACCTTCAAGTGTTCCGGTTGGTTCGTAGGATTTTACTTTTGGCAGTTGCATGGAATCTAAATATTCTGGGATGACTGGCACTGCAAAAAATTCGTCTCCTGCTTCATTCGTGTAAGTCACTGCTTCTTGAGGAAGCCATGGTTTGATGTTTGAACTCTGTGAAATCTTTTCGTAGTTTTCTATCCCCTTTACCCACACAATTGGAAATGGCTCACCCCAAAATCTTTGACGAGAGAAAACCCAATCACGAATTTTGTAACGCTTCTTTGTTGCGGCGTTTACTAAACTTGCTAACTTAGCATTGGTCTGTGCTACATCTGCTAAATCTTTTTCATCAACAGGAGTTACTGGCAAATTTAAGACTTCAGCCATTTCTTTATCGCGTTCGTCTTGGTCTGGTACAGCCATGACAGCGCCAGTGCCATATGAAGACAAAACATAGTCAGCAACTACAACTGGAATTTGCGCACCAGTTAATTTGTTTGTCGCAGTGACACCACCAACGACCACACCAGTTTTAGTTGTATCTACTTGCCTATCTAAATCTGTTTTTTGTTTAGCCTGTTCAATGTAGTCTGCGACTTCCGCTGAGTTTGATGCATGTTCAAGTAGTTTTGCCACAAGTTCATTTTCTGGAGCAAGCACAATGAAAGTCGCACCGGAAAGTGTTTCTAGTTTAGTTGTAAATACTGGCACACTTACGCCTGCAGAAGTTTCAAATGCAAATTCATACCCATCGCTTTTACCGATCCACGCGCGTTGGGCATTCTTCACTTTGTCAGGCCACGCTGGAAGTAGGTCTAAATCGTCTACTAACCGGTCGGCGTATTTCGTAATTAACAACACCCATTGGCGCATTGGCATTTGAAAGACAGGGAAGCCGCCACGCTCAGATTTTCCATTTACAATATCCTCATTGGCAAGCACTGTGCCAAGTTCAGGGCACCAGTTTACCGGTACAGTTTGATTCACTGCCAATCCCTGCTTAAAAAATTCTAGAAATAGTCTTTGAGTTTGTTTGTAATATTCTGGATCAGTGGTGTTAATTTCTCTGGACCAATCATAACTTAGTCCAAGCATCTGCAGTTGCTTTTTGAATGTTTTGATATTTCTCTCAACAGTGACGCTCGGATACTCTTTGTTTTCAATCGCAGTTTCTTCTGCAGGCAAACCGAATGCATCCCACCCCATTGGGTGAAGCACATTAAAACCATTCATGCGTTTAAAGCGTGAGTATACATCTGTGGCAACATAGCCTCTGGGATGACCAACATGCATGGAGCTACCTGATGGGTACGGAAACATGTCCACCACAAAACTAGTCGGTTTTTCAGAGTCGTCTTTAGTCTTGTAAATTTGGGATTCTTCCCAGTTTTCTTGCCATTTCTTCTCAAATTTCTTTGGATCGAATTTCATATATTCTTTAGATTATGCTTAATTATACCAAAAAATCGCCAGTTAGGCGATTTTTAAGAAAAACACTCCGTAAAGGAGAATAGCTAAAACTATTCTAAAGAGTAGCGGGAAATATCATTTACTTTAAGTTTAGAGAGTACTGGATTCTCTACAGATTCTAGTACTAAGTTAACCGCTGCACCAGGCATCAGTTTTGATATAAATTGAATAATTTTTGATGGGTCTGCACTCTCCAACAATGCAAAACGAACTGTATTTTCTTTGTCAGAAGCATTTTCCGAAAGACAGGTGATGTTATTTTCAATGGTAAATTTTCGAATTCGTCCACGCAGCATAACGCCATGTAGAGTATCTGTATTACTTTCAATTTCATAAATATTCCAAAGTAGTTTCATGTTAGAAAAATTATTTTTTCAAAGCTTTAGTTTTATCAATTGCTAAGACGGATAGGTCGCTTGTGGAATTGGCGGTAATTTCCCAAATAGTCGACGGTGGTAAAATCACACTTTCCATCTTTCCTAAGTTTAGTGTTGTGACTGTTGGGTTATCTTGAGCAACCATTTGTAAATTCCCTTGAGAGGTAATCAAAGATACAAACTGATTCTCTGTTCGCAAGGTATATTTAGAATTGTCCTTAAAAGATATTCGACTAGCAGTAAATTCCTTACTTTCATGAATATTAAATATACTGATTCCTTCTGATGGTTTACTCTTCAACAATTGTTTGGAGATAATTTTCCCTTCTTCTAAAGCATATTCTTTCTCTGGAAAAGGGATTGTTAATTTATCTAGTTTATTCATCATGCTCAGGAGACAACAAGGCTTCTTTATTTTTAATCTCCTGGCTAATCTTTTTTGAATAGATTATGGATTTTTCTATTGTATCGATAAAGTCATTTACTTCAATTTTTTCTTCGGTTTGAGGATCAATGAATTCTGCAATTCGTCCATATTTTAGCTTTATCTTTGAAAGAGCAACAAAGCTAACTGCTTCGATCAAATTAGATTCATCCCAATAGAGTAAGTCCGTTGGAAATTCAATATTATCAGGTGGGGTACTTTGTAAATTTATAAGTTTATTTCTTTCTTCCACAAACCATGTCTCGTTCTCTTTTTCTGATTTGACTTTCCGAATCTCATCTTGCTCATATCTTACGAAGATTTTTGCCAAATTTTCCGCTGCTTGTTGGAGCTCTTGTCTAGCAATCTGAAGCTTCTCTCTATCAACATCGTCTGCCCTTTTAGATAACACATCATCTGGATTTTTTACTACCCCAGAAATATACCTTTTTTGAAATATTTTAGGAATACCCAACAGTCCATCACTGACATCCCCCCACTCTTTATTAAGGTTCTTCACTTTAAAGCGGTGTGGTTCCAATGTTCGGCCATATCCCAAAGATAATACATCGAAGTTAACACCCAAGTCCTTCAAAGCATCAACCAAAGGTTTCAACGACTTTCCATCCATAATAACCTCTGTAACAACCAATAATCTTTTTTCGGGAGAATGTACTGCTTCAGTAATTTCTGTAATGTATTCAGAAAGTTTTTCTTGCTTCTGGGATATATCCTTCGCGTCCTTAGAGCCAGCTACGAAATTTAGTTTAAGCTGCTGGTCTGAATTTTTATAATACTCCTTCATAGCTTCATATAATAAAAGCCCAGCCGCTCTACCCGAGGTATCTTCAGCCAAAATCATGTCATATTCTCGATCTTTTATCCTTTCACTAATTAATCCATTTGCCTTAGTTTCATATCCATAACTATGGTTGGGCTCAGGTAGTGAAAATTTAAATCTTTCCAATAAATCTTGGACTTCTGGAGAAAGTTCCTTTTTCTCATTTTCCTCTGAATTTATAGCAAAGTTTCTTTCAAAATCGTGTTCCATAATCGCATTATATCAAAAATTGGGCAAAAGCTGTATTAATCTATGGAATATAGGCAGCTACTACTGGATTAAAAGCAGAGTTGGGGTAATAAATCTACAATTGATTGATTTAGAAATTTAACTAGGCAAAAGCCGGTTTCACCCGGCTCTTTAATTTAAAAGTTATACTATTTAGCTACCTTTTTAGTTTCATTAATCGACTAATGATCTTAGCTTGCGTAAGATAGAAATCTTGATTGTGATTCATATGACCACTCTTTTCTCGGATATGAGTAAATTCGTGGGTGTATGCATGCAGGAACTCTGATAGTTCTTTATCCGAAGGATTTTCGTCTTTAAAAGGTAGTCTGTAACCCCTCCAGTAATCGAGATTCCAACCTAGTATACTAAATAAGCCACCAGCATGTGCCTTTGAACCAGGCTCAGAATAAAAAGTAGTTTTAACATAATTCCTACTGTCACCATAAGAAGTTGCTAATAACTCATTGTGTCTTTCTGACCATTCAACTAGCCTCTTATATTGCTCGTACGAACTCTGAATTTGCTGTTTGATGAACTCTGGTTGCTTTTCTAAATCCTCCCAAGGAAAATCAGATACAACCTCACCTCTTTCTTTGGCTGAAGACATTTCCTGTTTGTCATGAGCGTGTTGGGATTTCCCCTCAAGAAGTTTATCGCGCAAAAATGCTGGCAACTCTCTGTACTTCTCTTGTTTTTCGAGTGGTGGACTATCAGATAGCGAAGATTTCTTAAGTTCTGTGATAGACCATGTTTTCCCATCCAACTCAATTGCCGGCAAGAGTACCAATAAATGAATCAGGCTACCTCGATCAAGATATCTTCCGACATCTTCAAGGGGCTCACCATTAGAGATTTTCTTGGCGTCCGATTCTATCTCTTGATTTGCACCATAGTTCCTATAAAAGAAGTCATAAGGTAGATTAGATAATTGTATGACCTGCCCCTTAACAATGTCTTGCCTAAATATTTCTAGATAAGCTTTAACTTTAAGTGACGGTAGATATTCTTGTATCTTGGATAGAACTTTCTCTTTCTGTGCAATTTCATTCCGAGAACGAGTGAGTGAAAGCTTATCAGGGATACTTATTACGATTCCTCTTTCTTTCAATAACTTTTCAACATCCGTAAGTTTAGTTGAATAATCATGATCTAATCCCTTTACATATAACCCTCTTTGAGTGATGACGTTATTTGGAGCATCAATTATCTTTAAATCCCCCACACCTGGGACAGCGGCTTTGGACAAAATATTTTGAGGGCCATTGACTTGTATGCCATTCAAATTAATATTAATGACTTCACTTTCAACTAATGAAGTGTAAGTACAAACAGCATTTTTCACGTATGAAGATTCAACTGTTGGGTAATCAGTTTCTACTGTGCGTTCAATGGTTGTGCCTTTAAAATCTCCACTTTCTTGTTCAAAAAGTAAATCCAAATCCTCAACTCCACCGTCCGTACCCAACTTGGGGCTAATCTTCAACTTTTGGATAATCCCATCGCCTTTTCCTGTTTTCAAAATAACTTCTTTAGAACCTCTAAATAAGGTAAAAAGACCTTGACCAAAATAACCGATAGTTTCATTACTATCGATTTTTGTAGACTCTCCAGGTATCAAGAAATAATTAAGTAATTCTTGTAATGACATCCCCGCACCATCTTCCAACCTAAATGTTATTTCATTTTCTGCGCGAGAAAATAAATCGATTGCCACGTCTTTACGACTAGCTTTAGGATCGACAATAACTGCATCGTGCGCATTTTGCACCAGCTCTCTTATAAAGAGATATGGGTTATTAACGCCTTGATAATAAATAGGGTGAATTATCTCTCGTTTGATGTGATCCTGTTTTTTATTTGAGGTCTTCTCAGTAACCAAATTAACGAGATCATCAGCTGAACCGGAAAAATTCTGAATCTTAGTTTCATTGAGTCGCTTTGTTTGAATTAGTTGCGAAAGAGTGAGTGGGGATCCTTCTGAAAATCCAATCACTTCTTTGGCGGTTGTTAATGTTTCACCTTCGTTTGAACGTAAGAAATCAACAATTGGCCTGACTTTTTCAGGAATTAATTCCGTCGGTACTGGCGTTTTCGACTTAACAATATTCCATCCTGTGGTCAAATAATCCCCTCGAAAATCTCTTACGTTTTCCAAGGTGTCAAAGACAGCTTGCTTATCTGCTTCTGAAAGATGAGCGATCTTATTTTCAAATATTTTAACAAATTTTTCTATAAAAATACTATCGGCCCCTTCTGGTAAAAACCGAGAAAGCAAATGGTAAAACCACACTTTAGTTTCTAGGTCATATTTGGATATACGCCCCTCTAGCGATTGAATATTTTCCTCAGTTATAAGCGCGGGGTGAATCTCGGGGGTTTTCAACATTACAGGTGCAATAAATGCGAAAGACTTATCAGTTAGGTCCCCATAATTGAAACAGCGTCCAACGAAACGCTCTATTTCTACCTTACCCTCACCCGAGTTATCCGAAAGCAGGCGGTGCATAATATTAGTTTTCTCGGGAGTCAAAGGGTGTTGGTTCTTTTCAGCTAGGTTAGCGTTGGAGTTATAAAGTGGTGCTTGTTCTTTTGGGGTTCCGTGCCGATCCACATATTCATATTCATCAACCACTTCGCCACTAGAATTGATGATGATGATCTTTTCCACACTAGCCTTATACTCGCCCCCAAAATCCCTGTCTTCCGTTTGCCACACAGTACAGCGCCATTGGTCCTTTTCAGGTTGATATATAACTGATCTAAAATCATACGGAAGAAGGGTCTGTCCTGTTTTATCCAATATGCTAATAGTGCGGTACTCATACTCATTACCAAGATTCTTGTGTTCTTTGAAATCAATTTTCCAACTTTCCCCTTGATATAAACTAAAGAAACCTTCATCGCCGAAAGTACTAATTCTCCAATTCTCTCCAACTTTATATTTTATCGGGGGAATACCTTTCAATTCTTCTTTGTTTTCGATTTCTTTTCCCTCTAAATCAAAAGGTATGACTTCCTTCACTGCTCCAGCATCGGCTAAACCGCCATCTCCTTCCTTGATTATTTCGTCACCGTTGTAATGAATTTGGAGCAATACAGGATTGCCATCAGTCCTAGCAAACAACTTCGTATAAGTATTCTTTGGACCCTCGTAAATTAGTTCGCCTGAGTCATCGTATAGATTACAAATTGCTTCTTTACCTAAGTGCAGATAGACACTATTCCCAGATCCAATTTTAATATCTTTTGATTTATCTTCATAC
>CAZXPB010000006.1:4326-35046 GCA_964642585.1 uncultured Candidatus Saccharibacteria bacterium | reverse complement strand
CGGGTGTACTTAGCCCCAGTGCCATCTAGGTGAGATTGGAATCTCTTATTTAGAGCATTGGGAAGAGCAGTGTACAAAGTTCCATCATTGCAGAGCAGGATGTAGGTGCACCAATTCAATTTTTTCTTTCCAAGAACTTTATCTTTCATAAAAACATTTTAACATAGATACAACAGTAACAATTGAACTAGTAGGGAACACACCAACGACCGTCGTTATTAAAAAGTACAGTATGTATAGATAGAGGGGATAGGGCAATAACAAGAATATAATTATTTATATTTAAATAAATATAAAACTTGTGAGTAACTTAACTCAGAGAAGTTTGAAATAAAAATAAATAATTAATACATGAGATATAGAATTATAAATTATTTATTTTAATTTTTGTTTAATTTAGTTATTCAGCCGGTCTTAAGTGTTTCTTATCTATTCAATGACGCAAAAGATACATTGTGCGACACGCAAAGTATTTCGTTTTGTGTATTCCCCCAGCGTTTATTGGCTAATGCCTTCAGCCTAAATAAATAACGCTATATTTATATTTATAGCGTTACCTGCTTGTTGCTATAGCTCATTTGTTTGTTCTTAATCAGTTCTTCTTTAGACTTGTATCTATCTTACTGACGACCGTCAGTGGTTAAAAGTATTAGTACTTTACTACCTTTACTATCTTAGCCTATTAACTTTACGAAGGGTTGGTACTAAATCATCTAAAGCTTTAATTACGATGTCTAGTGAGGCTCTGCTGGTGCCTTTTCCCATGGTAAAGCGAACTGCGCTGTACGCAGCTGTCCTAGATTGGCCAATTGCCATTAAGACATGTGAGGGATCTAAACTAGTTGTTGCGCACGCGCTACCAGTTGCAACTGCAATTCCTTTGCTATCTAAATACAACATTAAAGTTTCGCCTTCAATATTATCAAAAGAAATATTGATGTTATTTGGTAGTCTAGTAAAGTTTTTAGTTGCCACAACGCTTGGCCCATTTAATTTAATGCCATCTACTTTTTTAGACAGACGGTCGATGAAATATTTTTGGAGAGCGTAAAGTCGTAGACTTTCTTTTTTAGCAGCTGACTGAGCAAGAGTTAATGCAACTCCTAAGCCGACTATCCCGGGAACGTTTTCTGTTCCGCTACGAAGATTTTTTTCTTGACCGCCACCATATATAATCGGTTCAAGTACTACCCCACTGCGAACAAATAAAATTCCAGTTTGCTTCGGTCCGTAGATTTTACTTCCATTCAAAGTTAGTAAATCTACTTTTAGCTCTTGGGTATCTAAACTCAATGCACCGGCAGCTTGGCAAGCATCGGTATGTAGTAGTACTCGTGGCAAAGAATTTTTCGCTCGCGCTTTATTCAATCCACTCACCCACTTCCCTATCTCAGAGATTGGTTCGATAGTTCCGATTTCATTATTTGCGTACATCACAGAAATTAGCGCAGTGTCTTTGCGAACAAGTTTTTTCAAAGAAGCTAAATCTATGAATCCTTCAGAGTTAACTTTGGTAAGACTAATTTTCCAACCTTTCTGTTTAAGTTCATCTAAAGTGTGCAGTATGGAGTGATGTTCTATGGTAGTTGAAATGATGTGACCAGCTTTCCCAAATTTTTTTTCATAATTTTTTGCTGCACCAAGAATCGCCATGTTATTACTTTCTGTGCCACCAGCTGTGAAAATAATTTCAGAGGCTTTGCAATTTAACACTTTAGCAATTTGTGCGCGTGAATCGTCTATTGCTTGTTTTGCAATCAGGCCAGATTTGTAGAGCGCTGATGGATTAGCAAAATTTTCTGACCAAAACGGTTCCATGGATTTCAAAACGCGCGGATCAACTGGTGTGGTTGCCGCATGGTCAAGATAAATTTGTGGTAAAAGATTTTGTTGTTTCATTCTTTGCATAGTGTATCAAAAAAGGCACCGATGAGCGAAGTAAAATTACTTAGCCACCCTTACCTTTTTTCATTTCCTTGTGATGTTCCCAAGCAGTTTGCACAAATATAGCAAGCATAACTAAGAACAGAGTTCCCAAGGCAATGATCATAAACTTTCCCATAATATTTCCTCCAAATCGTGTAACTGTATTTTACGACATTTCTTTGGTTTTGTCAAACTATCTTGAAGACTTAGTGTAGCCAGCAGACAGAGCAGCTTCCTCAGTATCAAAACATTCCGCCGCATTGGTGCGGTTATAAAATGATCCACCTTGCATATGGTAGATTTTACTTTTACTGCCTTTAATCTTGCACTCACCATTGTTCTGTAATTTTTCTGGCGTTGTTACAGGAGCCGCCATCGGAGCTGGCGCTTTTACTGTATGCTCAGTTTTTGTGGTATAATTAATGTTAGTAGAACGGTTTTCAAATTTACTTCCTACTCCAACTCCTGCAACAAACACTGCAATAAAACATACTGCAATGAGAGCTAGTGGTTTCATCTTCTCTAAACTGAGTGCAGGAAACTTTTTTATAAATATATTTTTTAAATAATCGATCATATCGCAAGGTCAAATTAATAATAGAGGAAAAAGGATAAATCTATGCAATACGCATTCGTTTTAGGAAGAGTTTATACACTAAGCTTGGCAGAGCTGTTTTCGTATTTTAAGACGCATGCAATTGAAGTGAGTATCGTAGATGCTTCACCAGAAGTTCTTTTGGTTGAGGTTCCAGGTCAGCTAGATTGTGAGAAAATCCAAAAAGAGTTGGGTGGCGTTGTGAAAATTTTACGAGTGGTAGATACTGTTCCCAAGCGCGAACAAGATTCAATTAATTTTGCTTTGCAACATTACTTCAAACCGAGCAAGATGAAAACGGATTTCCTTAAAAACTACAAAGGGAAGATTCAGTTTGGAGTGAGTACTTACCTACTAGATATGAACCAGAAAGCTTTTGGTGAGCCAAAGCGATTAGGCATGTCTATTAAGCGCGTTATGCAAGAAAGTGGGGCAAGTATCAGACTAGTTCTTCCTGAATTTAATTCACTTGCACTCGCTTCTGTGGTGGTCACAAAGAACTTGCTTCTAGAAAAAGGTGCAGAAATTTGTGTGCTTGCAAGCACAGAAAAAGTTTATGTTGCCAAGACAATCGCAGTGCAAGACTTTGAAGATTACGGTCGCCGTGATTACCAAAGACCAATTCGTGATGACAAGCAAGGAATGATTCCCCCAAAAGTTGCTCAGTTAATGCTAAACTTTGCGGAGACAAAATTGGGAGAGACAATGCTTGATCCGTTTTGTGGTATTGGAACAATCGTACAAGAAGGCGTTTTGCTGGGCTACAAGATGCTCGGCAGTGACATTAACCCGCAAGCAATCGCAGGCAGTGAAACTAATCTAGAATGGTTCCGTAACAGATACAAAATCCCTAAAGGTAAGTTTCATGTTGAAACTGCAGATGCAAAGAGTTGCTCTAAGTTAGTAGAAAACTTAATTAAGATCGGCGCTTTTAAAAGCGTGTCTGGGATAGTTACAGAAGGTTACTTGGGGCCAATGTATACTAAGTTCCCTACCCCACCAGAGATTGAGAAGAACTTTAAAGAGCTACAAGAATTATACACTGGTGCATTTCAAGATTTCTTAAAGTTTTTGCCTGCAGGAGGGAAAGTCGTAATTTGTTTACCGGCTTATAAACGTGGTGATAACTATGTCTTCTTCCCTACTCTTGACTTTATAACCAATCTTGGCTATAATATTGTAGATCTTGTGCCCTCTACTTTGGCCGATTCTATGCCCTTTTTAAAGCTCACAGAGCGAAAAACAGCGGTGTATGACCGGAAAGACCAAGTAGTCGCCAGGGAAATCTTGATCTTCGAGAAACAATAGACAATCAATAATTATTTTATTTAAATTTTATGGCTCATAAGAAAGCCGGAGGCTCTACCAGTAACGGCCGAGACTCCGTATCCAAACGTCTTGGTGTAAAGGTCTATGGTGACCAACGCATCGGCAAAGGTGAAATCATCGTTCGCCAAAAAGGTAGTAAGTTCTTCGCAGGACACAATGTGAATATGGGTGGAGATTCAACTTTGTACTCTCTAGTAGATGGAGTTGTAAAATTCCAAAACAAGATGCTCCGAAAGTTCCACGGCAACTTACGCAAAACTCGCGTAGTAAGCGTTGTCCCTCTTGCTACTACAGAAGCTAAACCACAATAATATTACAAAAAAAAGACTGTATCAAAATTGATGCAGTCTTTTTTGTTCACTGGCTATGTTGTTGACAGGCCTATTGGCCCATGAACATCTGTTCGGTCACCGACCGGTTCCGGTACGGGTCGCTTTGGTCTGCCTCTGGCTGTTGATCAGTTGAGGCCTGCTTTTGCTGACCTTGTTTTAACTCATCTGCAGTGGACCTGTGTCCAAAATCTTTACAGCTGAGGCCGATCATCTCCGAGCCACACTTTGGACATGTTGCGTGTGCCATTTCCTTTGTTCCTCCATTTATAGTCTTAAAAATTTTAGCTAACAAAATAGTCCTCTAAAACTTTGATTGACTATACCATAAAGGAGTAAATAATGCAATAGCTGTGATTGCCTATTTTCCTTTGGCAGAGATTTTTACAAACTCCACGAATAGTGGGTGTGGCGCAAATGGCCGGGATTTAAATTCTGGATGGAATTGTGTAGCAACGAAGAACGGATGGTCGTTGAGTTCAATAATTTCTACAAGTTCACCATCCGGAGTTGTTCCTGCAATAATTAAACCAGCTTCTTCTAACCGCTCACGGTATTCATTGTTAAATTCATAGCGATGACGATGACGTTCAGAAATTGTATTGGCGGTTTTTCCTCTACCGGTAGGATTAATCCATCCTGCTTTTGCATAGGCTTTTTCTGTTTTAGTGCCAGTGGCCAAAACACAATCCCACGCTCCAAGGCGCATGGTAGCGCCGTATTCACGCTTCAGTAACATTTTTTCTTGCTCAGGCATAATGTGGATAACAGCGTGCTTAATCTTTTCATCAACTTCAGTAGTATGAGCATTGCGAATTTTTGCAACAGAGCGGGCGAATTCAATTGTGGCTAATTGCATCCCATAACACAAACCTAAGTAAGGGATTTTTTTAGTTCGGGCATATTTTATAGTTTCAATTAAACCATCAACTCCCCTGCTTCCAAAGCCACCAGGCACACAAATTCCATCAAAATCAGCCAACACTTTTGCAGCACCTTCTTTTTCAATCCGTTGGCTAGAGATCCAGTTTAGATTAAGTTTGGTTTTGTTCGCCCAGCTAGCGTGTTTTAAGGCTTCAATTACTGATACATATACGTCAGAAAGTTGAAACGACCCTGTTTCGAAATATTTTCCCACTACAGCGATCTGTAATGTTTTTTGTTGTTGTTTAGTTGTGTTAATTCTGGAAACCAGATTTGTCCACTGCTTCATCCCTTCTTGCTTACCAACTTTTTTAGGAGATAGGCCAAATTGCTTTAGCAGTTTATCTGCCAACCCTTCTTTGTCAAAATTGGTTGGTACTAAGTAAATACTTTCTACATTTGGAGCAGAAATGATATTATCTGCAGGGATATTTGTTGTCCAAGCGAGAGTCTGTTTGCGGCGGTCATCTAGTTTTTCCTCAGCTCTTGCAATGAGAAAGTCTGGTTGAATCCCGGAACCAATGAGTTGTTTTACTGAGTTTTGGACTGGTTTAGATTTCATTTCACCAATGGAAGGAGGGGTTGGCAAATAGGCCACATGCACATGGGCAGTATCGCGGCCATCGCGGTATTTCATGATTCTATTTGCCTCAATGAACAAAATATTTTGGTATTCACCAACGGTGCCGCCAATTTCACAAATAACAAAATCTGCTTTTCGGGCGCGGGCGGCCTGTTCTAATCTGTTAATAATTTCTTCGGGGATGTGAATAGCTACTTCTACATCTTCTCCTTTGAATTCAAAATTTCTTTCTTGTTGAATCACTTTCAAATATAACTGCCCGTTAGTGACATAGTTTGCTTTGCTTAAGTCCGTATTTAAAAATCGTTCGTAATTACCCAAATCTTGATCTGTTTCCATACCATCATCAGTTACAAAAACTTCACCGTGTTCTTGAGGGCGAATAGTACCCGCATCTACATTTAAATAGGCATCGCATTTCACTGGCGCAACTGTGTACCCTCGGGATTGCAGTAACGCGGCTAAAGTAGAAGTGGTAATACCCTTCCCTACGCCGGAGATTACTCCACCGGAGACAAATATAAATTTAGTATCTAATTTTTTAGCTTTGCGCGCTTTTACGTGATAGGACATGATATTATTTGGCTTCCACATTAATTTTAATATTTGCGGTAACTCCCCTTCCAAGTTTAACTGAAATTCTTTGCTCCCCAAGGGCCTTAATGCTCTTGTGGGCCTCAAATTGGGCTTTTTTAAGGCTTATTTTGGTCTTTTGGTAGATTGCTTGGATAAGATCTTTTTCTGGCACACCTCCGAAAATTTGCCCTTTCTCACCCACCTTAACAGAAACTGTGAATACGCGGCGTTCAAGCTCAATTTTCTGGTCTTGGAGCTTTGCTTCTTGCTTTTTTTGCTGATCTGTCTTGTTTTTTAGGGCAGCTACCACCTTGTTTGCAACTTCTTTAGTGGCAGGTGTGGCTAACCCTTTTTTAATCAGCATGTTTTTTCCAAAGCCATCATTTACCTCTTTGATTTCACCTTTGCGGCCCACTTTTGCCACATCTTTTAGTAGAATAACTTTCATAAATTTGTTGAATTTCTTAGCAAAATTAAAAAAAGAAAAACCCTCTATACGAGAGTTTTGGCTCTTTTTCAGTATATACTAAATTAAAATTTTTGCAAAACTATTATACTCTTAAATATTTTCTCATAGCCAACAGGCTGGAAATGGCACTTAAAGTAAATGCAATAATTAATTGCACCAGTATTAAACCAATGAATACACTTATGTTGCCATCAAAAGTATAACCAGAAGCTGTGAGGTAGTGGCTGACTTTTGGTAAGAGATTATTATAGATTGGGAAAATTAAAATACTAGTCACAATTGTGGCAATGACGCTATACAAAATTGCTTCAATCATAAATGGTCCGCGAATGTACCAGTTGGTCGCACCAACCAGACGCATGATTTCTACTTCTTCTCGGCGGTTGTAAATTGTTAAAGTAATGGTGTTAAAAATAACTAGCACCGCAATAGATGAAAAAACAGCAATCAGAATAATTCCAATAGTAATAATAAATTTCAAAAGATTGTTTAGGCGTTCAATGAGAATTCTATTGTCCTCAAAGTTCACCTTTTCAATCGCAGATTGGTATTTGTCAGAATTAAGAGTGTCGGCAATGGCTGGATAATCTTCTAAGTTTTTGGCTTTAATTTGCAGAGTTGCTGGTAGAGGGTTCTCATTTAACTCCCCCACTGACTCAATTAACAGGGCATCATTTTTGTGGGTTTCTTTAAATTGAGCTAAGGCTTCTTCTGCTGAAACATATCTTACCTCTTCAATGCGGCTATCCTGCTTTAACTGTTCCCGGAGTGTTAGAATTTGGCTTTCCGCTAACCCGTTTTTGAAATATGCACTAATGTCTACTCTTTCCTGAATGGTTTTTACAGAGCTGTTGGTAATAACAAATAACAATGACAGCACTGAAAGGATGATCAGAGTGATGGTCATTATTAATGTAGATGCACTCGCCAGCCACAAATTGCGGCGGAAGTTAGTGAACCCCATTCGAATTATCCTGAAAAAAGATACAAAGTTCATTCTAGTTTGGTTATAGTTTATACTTACCTTTTTGTTGTTCTAAAGTAATCTGTCCACCTTCAATAGTAATAACGCGCTTGGAAATTTTATTGACTAATTCAGCAGCGTGAGTGGCCAAAATGACAGTGGTACCAAGTTTGTTAATTTTCATGAGTAGGTCAAGAACTTCAGAAGCATTCACTGCATCAAGGTTCCCAGTTGGTTCATCTGCTAAAAGCAAAACTGGTCTATGGGCAAGCGCGCGTGCAATTGCCACGCGTTGACGTTCTCCACCAGACATTTCATTTGGGAAACTATTTTGTTTGTGCAAAAGTCCGACAAGCTCAAGAATTTTCGGAACATCTTTGTCAATTTTTTCCTTACGATGACCAGAAACCTCCATCGCGAAAGCGACATTCTCAAAAGCAGTTCTTCTTGGTAATAATTTAATATCTTGAAAGACCATTCCGATCTTACGACGAAGGTATGGTAAGTCACTTTTCTTAACTTTAGACATATCTATTTCATCAATGAGAATGCGGCCGTCATCTACCATTTCTTCCCCGATCAGAATTTTCATTAAGGTTGATTTTCCTGCCCCAGACATACCTACTAACGAAATAAACTCCCCATGATTAACATGCAGATTTATGTTATTTAATGCCTTGTTATTTCCGTAATATTTTGTTACATTGTCGAATCGAATCATTGCTCTAATTATACCACATTGTTTCAAAATTTTAGATAAACTTTAGATTTTTCTTAAGAGAAAACTCCATAAAATTTAGCTGTATCTTTTAGATTGACAAATTAGCAAGATTATGCCATAATCTAAACTATCAGTATGAAAATTTTGGAGGAAAAATATGGACGGATTTGAGAAGTTAACTGATGTTCTAGCTGAGTTTGATGACTGCATCTGCGATGATTTAGAATTCACTTCAGAGTGCATTCCTCAAAACCGGCTTGGTGATGTTGCGAGAGATTTCAACAAAGCCAAAGTTTCGGAGATTCTTTGTCTTCGTGGTCATGCTTGCTGTCGGAAACGATTGGCAAAAAACATGATCGCAAACAGAATCGCAGATTCTGAAGAAGAAGCACTCTATAGCCTTGTTCGGTATTTTATTCGGCCAGAAGGTGGACATGAGCATTTGATGCACTATGTCCTACTCTCACTTAAGCCACCGGCGCCGCAGCCGGTTTGGTTTCTAGACGGGGATCATATCCCCGCTGAGTTACTAAATCGCTATCAGGAGCATCTCCAATATCCTGAAGAGGAATTGGTGAGTTTGGAAGAAGTGCTCGGAATCACAGAGCATGTCAAAAAATGTTCTGAGTGTAAGGCGGAGATCTTTACGATCCCGATCCTCGCGCTCAATTCATTCTAAGTTTTTGGATGGTAAACTGTTGGTTTGGAGGAAATATGACAGACAAATTTGGAGAGTTGGATTTTACTTCTAACGCATGTTTTTCAGTCGCTGATATCAACGACTATCTCGATTTGAAAGCGACGATCGCGCTGGACAGTGCCGTGAAATTCTCAGACAGCACAATGTTAGCAAAAGCTGCATTTGAGCAGCATCTGAAGGAATGCCCGGAGTGCCATAGTTTGTTTGAGACTATGGAAATCCGCGAGGTTTTCGATGAAATGGAGCACGGTTTCGACCACTCCATCCCGCCGGACAAAAAGAGCAAGTCTCCCTGGTTTGATTTGGGAGATGCGAACGAACGACTCGACTATGAGTGTTAAATTCAAATCTAAGTTTGAGTAAGGCTACCCTGCATTTTGCAAGGTAGCCTATTTTTTATCTATTTAAGTTGGCTTTCTAAATATTTTTCTACAAAGTTATCTAATTCTCCATCTAGCACTGCCTCTGGATTGGTTTCTTCATAGTCAGTTCTGTGGTCTTTAACTAATTTGTATGGGTGCAGTATATAGCTTCGAATTTGGTTTCCCCATTCCGCTGATTTAAATTCTCCACGTAGTTCTTTCTTTTCATCTGCTAACTTACTATCTTCCAGAGCCTGTACTCTGGCAAGCAAAATTTTCATTGCCAATTCTTTATTTTGATGCTGACTGCGTTCATTTTGGATGCTCACTTTTAACCCTGTTGGTTTGTGAGTAATCCTGATGGCACTATATGTAGTGTTCACGCTTTGTCCTCCCGCACCACTACTAGTAGTTGCTTCAATTTCTAGATCTTTGGGATCAAGTTTTACACTTTCCGCTTCCTCTAGTTGTGGTAGTAATTCTAGAAGCGCAAATGATGTTTCTCTAGTGTGAGCTGGATTAAATGGAGAAAGTCTCACAAGGCGATGAACTCCTGCTTCACTTTTTAAATATCCATAAGCAAAGGCGCCATGCACACTCACTGTTACAGATTTAATCCCTGCTTCCCCACCTTTGCTTTGGTCAATGATTTCAGTTTTAAGTCCTTTGCGCTCACAATACCTTAAGTATTGCCTCAGCAGGATTTCTGCCCAGTCTTGCGCGTCAGTCCCACCTGCTCCAGCATGGATAGAAAAAATGGCATTATGGTCGTCGTACTTAGCAGACATAAGCACAATTAATCTGTTAGTAGTAAAACTTTTTTCAAGATCAGTAACTTGCTTCTCAAGGTAGCCAGTCGTTTCTTCGGAAAGATCTGTGTTAGATCCCACTAGTTCTTGCAGTTCAACTAAGTTATTCTCAATTTTTTGCCAAAATTCAATAAAACTTTTAAGTGTATTGTATTCTTGGGTGATATTTTGCGCTGTTTCGGGGTTATCCCAGAAACTAGCTACTTGCATTAGATCTTCTAATTCCAGAATTCTTTGCTCTTTTTGAGCTAAGTTTAGCTGTGATTTTAGGGCCTGGACTTGCTCTAGCAGATCCGTCAGTCTTTTGGTAAGTTCATTCATAGTTTAATTATACTGGAAAATTTCAGTCTGTGCACAAAAAAAGCCGACCGAGTAAAAATACTAGGTCGGCTAAAGTTTGTGTTGTTATCATTAAATTATTTCATCGGAAGAACCATCGAAAACTCTTTGTTTTTCTAAAGCTCTATCGATGATTTCTCTAATTGCATGGATATCAGGATTGTTGTCATTTTTTTGACTTGCTCTGAGATGTTTAATAATACCCTCAACAGCAATTTTTTGTTGACTAAAAGTTAATCTGGCAAATCTTCGGGCTTGGATTCTATCTAGCTCGAAAAGTTTGCTATACATTTTGTGGTAGTTTTTGACTATAATTTCGTTAGCCATTGGTAGCCCTCCCTTGTTTAGACTAGAACAGTAATATGTCTCTGGTATTCGCTAATTCTATAATCAAAACCATCTTTGGTGACACCGTAGATTGTACCTGGCATTTCGTGCCAGATGTTGAAATCAATCTCCGGGAAGTAGCGAAGGTTTTTTGCTCCATCTAAGGAAACCTTGGCATCTACATCTGTGATGACGAGTCGGTCCGCAATTAGCATTGCTTCTTCGTAAACGTTTTGTCCTCCGCAGATATAGATATCATTGAAGCGGTAGTCCGCATTTTTAGCAACAGCTTGTAATCCTCCAGAAAGACTGTGTGCAACTAAAACTCCTTCTTCAGGAGCTTGGTAGCTGTTATCTCGTGTAAGGATGATATTTAATCTGTCCGAGAGAGCTTTACCACCATCGGACTTTCGCGTTGGTAGGGACTCAAAAGTTTCTCTTCCCATCACACAAGTATTACCAACTGTTAACTTCATGAAATGCTGCAGGTCTTCTGTGAACCTGTAGGCGAGGTGTCCGTCAAAGCCGATCAAACGATCGGCAATTGTACCGGGTGCATTAATTTGATTGGCGATAAGTTTGATTAGCATAGTATTTGTTAGACAGCCACAGGCGCTTCGATTTTTCCGTAAGGGTCATACCCTACTAATTTGAGATTTTCGAACTTGAAGTTAAGTAGACCGTCGAACCCTTTAAGGTGATCGGCGTCAATGATTTCTAGTTGTGGAAGCGGTCTCGGTTCTCGAGATAGAAGCTCGTTGACCTGGTCGAAATGGTTTGAATAAATATGTAGGTCACCAAAAGTGTGAACAAACTCCCCAACCTCAAGGTCGCACACATGTGCAATGAGGTGCATGAGAAGTGCGTACGAACTAATGTTAAACGGCACACCAAGGAACGAGTCTGCACTGCGCTGATAAAGCTGGCAATGCAAAATTTTCTCGTTTTAAACTTTGAATTGAAACAGGGTGTGACAAGGCGGCAGCGCAACATCGTCGGCAACGCGTGGATCCCAACCAGATACGATTAATCGTCTTGAGTTAGGATTTTTCTGAATTTCTTCAATTAGTCGTTTGATCTGGTCAACGCCATTTGCGGCCGGATAATCTCCACCGAAATTTCGCCAAAGGTACCCGTAAACAGGACCAAGGTCTCCTGCTTCTCTTCCAAAGCGCGCGGTCTGTTCTGCTGTTGCCCACTCTGCCCAAATGTCGACGCCGCGATCTGCTAGATCTTTCTCGCTGGTGCTTCCAGAAAGAAACCAAAACAGTTCTTCTGCAACCCAGCGGAAAGGAACCTTTTTTGTAGTGATGATTGGAAAACCATCTCGCAGATCAAATCGGGTTTGGTAACCAAATACCGATTTTGTTCCAACGCCGGTGCGGTCTGAATGGTCTTGCCCAGACTCCAGAATTTTCTTTAGTAAATCGTGATATTGCTTCATTTTTCCTCCAAATAAGCTAAAAAGTACTATCCATAGCTTATGAGTAATTAATGGTTATGTCAACCAGATTTTATGCTTAAAAATGGCTTATTTTAGGGAAGTTTTGGCTCAATATCCTTCAGAGCGATTCGTCTGACGAGTTCCCAAACCTTTGTTTGGATTTGTTGTGGGGTGAGCAGTTCGCCATTTTCTACGCATTCAATTAAGCGAGTATTAGGAAACAGTTCAGCAATTTCTAAGTACACTTCTTCAGCGCGCTTGAGATGCTCAGGATCTTGCTCGTGAATATCTTTCTTTCTGCCATCTTGCTTGGCGCGTGAGTTGATTAACTCCCAAGCTTTTTCATGAGGGATGTGTAGGATGATTGTTAGATCAGGTTTCGGGATTCCGTATGTTCCAAACTCAAGGTTATCTAACCATCGGTAGAATTTCACTCTGTCGTTGTAGTCAGGAATTTTTGCTCCTTGGTGACCGGCGTTAGAAGTAACATATCTGTTTGAGAGAATAATTTTCCCTTCTTTAAGTAATTCACGCAATTTAAAACTTGCGTCAAATCTATCGATCGCATAAAAAATTGATGCCGCTTCGGCATTGAGTTTACCGTATTCACCTCTGAGATATTTTTCCAACATCGCAGCGGAAACCTGTCCGTACTGCGGAAAATCAAAACCACAGCCATCATATCCGGAAACCGCAAGGGTTTGCGCGAGGAGGTCGGTTTGGGTTTTCTTACCACTACCATCTGGCCCGTCTATAACAATAAACCGCCCGCGCGGTGTACTGTTAATTTGTTCTTTTTTTGAAAATAATCCCATAGTTTTATCCTTTAAAATCTATCCATTCATTATTCTTGATAAAGTTTTTGTAATACTGTGATGCTTGAGGCTTAGAGGCTCCGTAGTATTTACTGTTCAGCAAATCTTTACCGTAAGGATTGTCCGCAACACTAGAAAGTGGGGTAAATGAAAGTTGTGCAATGGGCATTTTGTAGTATAGCTTCAAAGGGAGTCCAGAGATATTGTGAAGTTCTAGTGTCATTTTTAGCTTGTTTCCAGGGTCTAGGTAACCAGCTGTGGCGTGGATAATTAATCCAATTCTCCCAAGGCTAGATTTCCCCTCAAGTCTTCCAACCATATTATCTGCAACGCCAACTACTTCATAGGTAAGCCCTAAAGCGAATTCGCCGGGATGCAAAATAAACTGTTTGTTATCATCGATGGACACTTCTTCCATCATGTCGTCTATATTTTCTTTTGGATCAATACACACGTGTCCAGCGCTTTTGAATATTAAAAAATCTGCGCCAAGATGCAGATCCACGCTTGCTGGTTGGATACAATTAGGGAAAAGTGGGTCTACAGTAATTTGTCCTGATTCCAAGGCTTTTTTAATGTCTTTGTCAGATAATATCATAGCTTTATTGTAGCATAATCAGTTGAGCTGAAAAGGGTAAAAAAATGAAAAAAATACTGCCGTTGTGGGCAGTATGAGGGTGTATAACTACTTGCGAATTAAGCAGTTTTGAGTTTGAATTTTCTCCCTGGGTTAAGAAGTCTTTTCATTTTCGTTCGCGCCTTAGCGACTTGGGACTTAGTGTTCCCAGTTGAGCATTGATGAATTGCAGCGAGCTCCTCGTGTTCCAGACCAAACCAATCTTTTCCTAGAAGATGTTTACGGTATCCGTTCGGTAATTGACTAATGGCTTTTTCTAGATCAAGTCTCAGTTCAATTTTGTCTTGGCAGGTATGCTTTGCCAAACCAATTGCGGATTCAACACTGTCATCATCGATTGAAAATTTACCATGTCTTTTTGTGGCACGAAGATACATAAGACATTCATTGACGGCGATCCGGTGAATCCAAGTGGAAAGCTTGGCATCACCTTTGTATTGATGGAATTTTTTCCAAATCTGAATGAAAGTTTTCTGACACAACTCCTCGGCATCTGTTTCATTGTGCAGAATCCTTAAACAGATTTTGTAAACTTTCCCTTTGTTTTTGTTGAACAATTCCTCGAAGGCTAACATATCGCCTTTCTGGATTCTTTGAGCCAAAAGTAGATCCATTTGGATCGCAACCTCGTTCTTATCCTTCATTGTTAACCTCCAAATTTCAATTGCTATTAGTCCTATATTAGAACTTTCTGGAAGTGTAAAGAATATTGAATAGTTTGTCAAAACAAAAAACAGCGCTGAGGCGCTGTTTTATTATCACTCTATTATTATATTAGGCTTTGAATTTGATTCCAGGACCCATGGTGGAGTTTAAACTCATAGTGACTAGAAAAGTCTTTTTCACTGCAGCAGGTTTTGTTGCGTGGAGTGCTTCAAGAAAGGCTTTCAAGTTTTCTACTAGTTTTGCAGTTTCAAAATCAGTTTTACCAATGACTTGGTGAACATTCCCAGTGTTATCATTTTTAAAGTTAACTTTACCACCAGCGATTTCAGTAATTGCTGCAGTAATGTTTTCAGATACTGTGCCTGTTTTTGGGTTAGGCATCATTCCGCGAGTACCAAGAATCTTAGCAATTTGAGCTAATTTCGGCATCATAGCAGGTTCAGAAACAGCGATATCAAAGTCTGTTTTACCAGTTTCTTTGATCTCTTTGATAAGTTCTTCCCCACCGACAACAGTTGCACCGGCAGCTTTAGCTGCAGCGACATTGGCGTCAGTTACGAACGCAGCGATCTTACGAGTTTTTCCTGTCCCGTTTGGTAATGTGACAGAACCACGAATTGCTTGGTCAGTTTTCTTTGCGTCAATTGCGGTTTTAATATGCACTTCGATAGAACCAGTAAATTTGGTTGTTGCAGTTTTTTTCGCTAGTTCAATCGCTTCTTCAAGAGTGTAAACATTATCTTTGTTTACTAACTTAGCATTGCTTTTTGCTCTTTTTGATAAGTGTGACATTGTTTTCCTTTCGTGGTACAAGCCGTGCGGCTTTATTGCTTTCGCTAAGCCGGCGCGTCCCACAAATTAATTTAATATAAATTTAAGCTTCTTTTCGTGCCAGCTTCCAGTGATACAGAAAAGCTGGAGTTGCTACTATAATCATAGCAATTGCTTGCGCAGCATCGCTTTGCTTTTGTCCTGTACGAAGATCTTGCGCATATTGCTCATCGGTACATTCTCGAGGCTGAGTGATCACATTCCCATCAATATTTTTCTCTATTGTAGTTGAACAATAACTATAATTGATTAAATCAGCTTTTGGAAAGATCCAAGTTTTGATTGCAAGATTGATGAGCATAATCCCAGCAATTACTAGGATTATTAGAGAGATGAGCGAGACAAGGTATAAGTATACCTTTTTGATCCAATGCAGATTCATAGAATCCCCTTATTCGGTAACGTCTACTCCCATTGAGCGGGCGGTACCGCGAATAATTTTCTCTGCTTGTTCTAAACTGTTAGCGTTTAGATCAGGCATTTTCTTTTCTGCAATTTCGCGAATTTGCGCTGCAGAAATTTTTCCAACTTTTGTAGTTAATGGATTTCCGCTACCTTTTGCCAAACCAATTGCTTTCATAATTAGGTTTGATGCAGGAGGGGTTTTCAGGATGAAGTCGAATGTTCGATCTTCATAGATTGTCATTTCAACTGGGATGATTAGATCACCCATCTGACCAGTACGGTCGTTGAATTGTTTGGTGAAATCACCAATGTTTACACCATGGGGTCCAAGAGCGGTACCAACTGGTGGAGCTGGAGTGGCCTTACCTGCAGGAAGCTGCAGCTTGACCATGGATTTTACTTTTTTTGCCATTGTCTGGAGTAGTAATCCTTCTTAGGGACGAGACCGCACTCTTGAGTGCAAGCCGACTACTTATTAATTGCAATCCAGTATTCTGGATTTGATCGGAAGTCCCTAACTTGTAGAGACCGCCATCAAATTCACAATATCCTAATTTTAGACTAATTCTTTTTTGCTTGAAGGAAATCTAGTTCAACTGGAGTTTCGCGACCAAAAATTGTAACCATAACTTTGACTTTACCTTTGGCTTGGTCAATGTCTGAAATCTTTCCTTGATATTCTTTGAACGGACCATCTGTAATAGTTACTAACTCGCCTACTTCAAAGTCTACTTTAAACTTCGGTTCTTCAGTACCCATACGCTTTTGTAGGAAATCCCATTCTTCTTGAGAAACTGGAGTAGGAATTGTACCGCTACCAACGAACCCAGTTACGTTGGGTGTGTTTCTTACTACATACCAAGAGTCATCAGTTACGATCATGTTAACTAAAACATAACCTGGGAAAATCTTTTCTTCAATTGTAGTACGCTTACCATCCTTGATCTTGATCTTCTTTTCTTTCGGTACAATTGCATCAAAGATTTTATCTTGCATACCAAGATTTTCAATACGTTGCTTTAGGTTAACTGCAACGCTATCTTCGTAACCACTGTATGTGTGAAGTACATACCAGTTTTGTTCACCGGTGATTTGCTGTTTAGACATTTATGTAAGAATTAGAAATTGATTGATGAGTTATTTGATAATCGCTTCAAAACCTTTAAGTAGCCCAAAGTCAGCTCCACCTAAAATTGCAGCCATTACGATACTAAACACAATAACGGTTACAGTGTAACGGATGATATCTTTGCGTGTAGGCCACACAACTTTGCCCATTTCTGCACGAACATCGCGGAAAAATTGGACAATCTTCCCAAAAAATTTAGACATTTTTTTAAAATATAATAATATTTTGCCAATTTATGGCATTTTTTAAGCTTTTTTAAAACCCTTCGCAGGGCTTTGTTCTATTATACTATAGTTCTATTAGAAAAGTCAATTGGGTTGACAATATTCAAATTTTGTGGTATTGTGTTTTTGACACTGTATAAACGATATGGCATGCGAGTCTGGTGTCGCTGGCGAGTCCATTCCGTACCAATGCTAGTAAGAGGGAAAAATGGATTTTAAATCATTGATAGAGAAGTTTAATCTAGAGTTTTCGTTCGATGAAGAAAATGTGTTCTTGGGGTATTTTAAACATATTATTACCCTTGACAGTCAGACGGTAGAGGTAATCACCTTTTCTAAGGATTTTTCGCTGTATTTGAGCAATATGAAGCCGGAAGTTCGCCGCGGGTTCACCTTATTCTTAGTTCAGGCAGTAGAAGAACGCGGGAACATTCTCTATTTTAGCCACAAACATGGTAGTCGCTATTTGTGTTCGCTGGTAGATAGCGGTACCAAAAAGATTCTACACATCGATAAAGGTGGTTAGTAATTCTTGAGCATATTAACAAAAGGCCGGGTCGAAGTTTTCGAACTTCTTCCCGGCCTTATTTTGTTTAAATATAGTTTTTAAATATCCAAGTTCTTTACTGCTTTAGCGTGAGTAGTAATGAAACGTTTGCGTGGTGGTACTTCATCACCCATTAGAGTTTCAAACACTTCGGAGATTTTTTCTACATCTTGAATGTCTACTTGAAGCATTACGCGGTTTTCAGGATCCATAGTTGTTTCCCAAAGTTGATCAGGATTCATTTCTCCTAAACCTTTGTAACGTTGGACGGCATACTTCACACCACCAATTACTTCCACTTTTGGCCCACCTTCAGAGCTTTCTACTTCTTCGCCGTCTTCATTCTCTTCACCTTCAGCGAGCTCTGTATCTTTTTTCTTACCCTTAGCTACTTTTGCAGCAGTCTTGCTGTTTGCTTTCTTTTCCCCTGCTTCCTTCACCATGTCTTCTAATATTTCGGTGCGTTCTTCATCTGAGAAAGCATACTGGAAATTTTTTCCAACCTGCACACGGTAAAGTGGCGGTTGAGCAATATACAAGTGACCGTTTTTAATAATTTCTGGGAAGTATCTGTAGAAAAGTGTTAGAAGAAGTGTGCGGATGTGAGCACCATCAACATCGGCATCGGTCATGATGATGATGCGGTGATAGCGAAGTTTGTTGATATCAAACAAGTCCCCTACACCAGTACCAAAAGCGATAATCAAATTTTTGATTTCGTTTGATGTTAGCATCTTGTCTAAGCGAGCGCGTTCAACATTCAAGATTTTACCTCGCAGTGGCAAGATCGCTTGGAAACGACGATCACGTCCTTGCTTAGCACTACCTCCAGCAGAGTCACCCTCTACGATGTAGAGTTCGCACTTGGAAGGGTCAGATTCAGAACAATCAGCTAGTTTTCCAGGTAGAGCTAGACCATCTAGCACACCCTTACGAATAACACTGTCGCGGGCAGCACGTGCAGCCATGCGGGCTTTAGCTGCCAAGATACCTTTTTCAATGATCTTGCTAGCATCTTGTGGATGCTCTTCCATGTACATTTCCAGTTCAGCGGCAAGTACAGATTCAACTGCAGTACGAACTTCTGGGTTTCCCAATTTTCCTTTAGTTTGTCCTTCGAACTGAGGGTTCGGAAGTTTTACAGAAATAATTGCAGAAAGACCTTCGCGCAAATCTTCACCTGTGAGTTTTTCTGATTCCTTAACAAAGTTATTTTTTACAGCGTAGCTGTTAATCACGCGAGTAAGTGCAGTGCGGAATCCAGTGACGTGCATACCACCCTCAACGTTGAATTCGTTGTTTGCGTACGCTAACACAGTTTCATCAAAGTCATCTGTATACTGCAGCGCAATTTCTACCAGAGTTTCTTCGTGAGTTTTGTTAATGTAGATTGGGTTGTGTTTAACTTTCTTGTTGCGGTTTAACTGTTTTAAATAACTCACTACCCCACCTTCAAAGTAATACTGGTAAGTTAAACCGACGCGTTCATCAGTAATGATGAAGTGCAAACCTTTGGTTAAATAAGCTTGAGAACGCAAATGTTCTAAAACCGTTTTAAATTTAAATGTAGTAGTCTCAAAAATACTGCCATCTGGGTAGAAAGTAATTGAAGTTCCAGTTTGTCTTGGGTCGTTTTTATCTACTTTACCTATTTCCTTTACTTTGCCTTGAGGAACGCCAATCTTGTATTTCTGCTCGTAAATTTTTCCTTCACGGCGGACTTGTGCAGCCATGTTTGTAGATAATGCGTTTACAACCGCGGCACCAACACCATGAAGACCACCGGACACTTTGTAACCAGATGCATCGCCACCAAATTTTCCACCAGCATGAAGAACAGTCAATACTGTTTCCAGCGCAGACTTTTTTGTTGTTTTGTGTAAGTCGACAGGAATCCCACGACCATTGTCATGAACAGTTACGCCACCATCTTCTTGGATGATAACTTCAATACGGTCGGCATGGCCGGCCATCGCTTCGTCTACAGAGTTGTCGACAATTTCCCAAATAAGGTGATGTAGTCCAGTTTCGGATGTGGATCCAATGTACATTCCAGGACGTTTGCGAACTGGGTCTAGTCCTTCAAGGACAGTGATGTTTTGAGATGAATATTCTGAGGATGCTTTAGCTGATTTAGCTTTCTTGTCATCGAGTTCTTTAGCGCTTTTTGCCATATTTTATGAGTATTTCAGTAAGTGAATTATATAGGAATTATACCAGATTCAGGTCAAATTTTCCAGTCGAAAAGTGCTTAATAAATAGAAAAAAACCCGCATATTTCTGCGAGTTTTTAGCGAAGTTCTGCATCAAACTGCTTAGCAGTCTGTGCATATACTTCGTCTTGTAGAGGCTCTACTTCAGCAGCTTCCAAAGTGCGGTCTGGGCTGCGGTAAAGAATCCGGTAGGTGTAGCTTACACGGTCTGGGCCAAACTTTTCTGCGTTTTCGTATTTGTCTGTAAGTTCCACTTGTTCAACTAAGTCTCCCCCAATATCGCGGATCAAGTCGAAATAGTTATTTGGTTCAAAATCTTTTTTAACAATGAAAGAAATATCGCGCACTACTGGAGGGTATTTACTTACTTCAACGAATTTTTGCCCGAGATGCAATTGTTTTTTAACGCGTTCATCTTCGCTCCAAAGCAAACGAATGTCTGGCAGTTCCATTCCAATAATAGCTAAGCGTTCTAAACCAAAACCGAATGCCCAACCGTTGTATTGGTTTGGATCAACATCAAGTTTTTCTAATACGCCAGGTTGTACTAAACCTGCTCCAAGCACTTCTACCCACGCGCCGTCTTTATCCACTTCCATTTCTAAAGATGAGTGTGTGTACGGGAAGTTGTCATCGTTGAAACGATATTTTACATCTGGACCAAAAGCGGCTTTAACAACTTTGCCTAGTACTTCTTTTAAGTCGTCTTGAGTAATTGTCTTGTCTGATGTTGGGTGTAAATATAGACCATCCATTTGATGGAAAATGTTCATGTGATGACGGTCGATTTCATCTTTGCGGTAAACTTTACCATATGACAAAACGCCAAGTGGTTTGTTCTCGGCAATTTTTGCTCGTACTTCTGGTTGCTGGAAGTAGTAGTACCACATTACGGTGGTGTGAGTGCGTAAAATATTTTCTTCGTCTACGTAGTAGGTGTCGGACTTAGAGCGAGCAACGTGATCTTCTGGGAAATTAAATAAATCGAAACTTGCGCTAGCTGGAACAATTTCTGGAATAGTGATGATATCAAAATCTTTGAACTGCTCAAGACCAGTGATGTTATTTACAAGTTCACGAATAGGGCCATCTTCTTTGCGAGAAAGATCGGCCATATTTAAATACCGCTTAATGCGAGCGGCTTCTGAATCGGTACGCTTTTCAAGTTCAATTTTCAGGCGGTTTTCTTCGTCTGAAGGAATAGTTAGATGTGCCATATTACAGAATTTTACCAAGTTCAGTATCTTCTGGCAAGATGAGAATTTCTGGCTTGTCCCCTACTTCCTTGGTCTGCCCAAGTTCAAAAGCTGCGCAGATCATCCCTTGGCTTTCGATCCCGCGGATCTTGGCAGTTCCAAGAACAAAGCTTTCATGGGTATCTGAGTGAATATTTTGGGCTATAGTTGCGCCGGGTAAAGCTAAAGCGACAATTGCACCAACATCAAAGTTAAATGCTCCGCACACAACTGGGCCGATTTTCCTTACTCCGTCTGTTAAAGTGATAACGCGAAGTCTGTCGGCGTTAGGGTGTTTTTCTACTGCTGTTACTTTTGCAGCGATGATTGCTCCGCTGGTTGGTGGAGTTGCTGGTGCATTCACAACCTTAACTTTAAAAAGTCCTTTTAGGAAATCTAACATAAATTCTACTCAATGGTTTAATTAAAAATCTTTACATTCTTCTTGATCACAAACATATCCTTTTTTACCAGAATTTGGAGATTCAAAGTTTGCTTTCAAAGTGAAGCTGTCTAAGTTTGGACTAACTACATAAATATAATTTGAACCATTTGGATCTTTTGGAACATTTGTAATATATCTCGGGACTAATATTGATGGGTACTGCTCAAGAGTTGGGAACACATAGAGTTGTTCACTATTCGAGTCAACAATTGAACTGGAGTAAATTAAGAGAGCGCTCTTAATATTTTCCAAATCAGTCACGCGTTGCTGATCTCTTTCTTGTGCTTCTTCTTTTTCAGTAGCTTCACGGGCAGTTTTGGCAGTATATTTAATCAGAAGATCTTGTGTTTCGCTATAGTAAGTTAAGGTAAAGTCTAAACCTTTGGCATCACTTTGGTATCCATAAATATATTGATCTTGGTTAATCGGGTCATTGTAATTTGTAGCTACAGTGTTAAATGACTTAATAGAATCACTCATCGCTATGAAGTCATTTCCGATTGGAAAAGTTTTTTTCTCTTCTTGGTATTTAATTAGAGCGACGCCAATTTTTTTGATTGTTGTTTGCCTTTGGGTGTCGCGATCCAGTTTTGCTTGTGGAGAAAGATCAATATTAAGTTTTTGCAAAGCACTAGCATTTGGATCTTCAAAGGCATACAGAGTGAGAGAGAGCGATCCGATTGTAGTTAGAGTAGGTTGGTGAAGGCCTTTTTCTTTAATCTTTTGTTTAATCTCGGAAAGTTGGCTTTCTGTATATGGATTATTTGAGCCAATATCGTAACCACCTTTTACGAAGTCTGCATCATTGTATTCGCTATCTCGGAAAGTTCTTGAAAGAAGTGGGTCGCTGCTAAATATATGATGCTCGTCACCATCGGAGATACCATCACTATCACTATCTGGGTTATTTGGATCTGTTCCTAGTTCGTACTCTTCTTTATTTACTAAACCATCTTTATCTGGGTCTGATTTGTCGGCGCAAGTGGTTTTTATGGTACAAGTCTCAGTACCGAAAAATCTTGCTAACCAATCAGGAGGAGTGGTGACATCAGGGTCCACTTCTACTTCTGGGGTGGTTGGAATTTGGACTTCTATAACCTGACTATCTTTTGTTAGTGCATTGTATCCAAACCAGCCACCTAACCCAACTATAATTACCCCAAAAACGATTGCAAAAATAATCAACAGTTTTTTTGAAAATAGGCCCTTGACGGATTGAAATTTTCCCAGAGAAGAAGGGCCCTGTGGAGAACTTCCGAATACGCCATCAGTTTTGCTGGCATCAACTTTTCTGGAAGAACTAACCACTTTTGATTTTGCCTCAGGCATGGTGTTATAAAATATTGGTTGTTGATCTGACATTTATGCGGTTATAAAAATTTCTAATACAATGATAAATAAAATTACTGTGAGCGCTATCCACCAGAACAGTAAATTAAATAATTGGAGAATCACAAAACTGAGAACGAGAATTGCAATTAATATTGCTTGTCTAGAACTGTTGCGTAGTTGTTCGGAAAACATGCCTGGTGCGAACCTTTTTCTAGTTATGATTCCGAGAGTAGTCATCACGCCGTATATACTTAAAAATAGGGTAAGGAAGAAAAACAAGTGTCCTATATAACCAGAAGTAAGAGGGTCTATGAAATAAAGAACAGATATAAACCCAGCCAGTGATATTATTGTACCAAAACTAATTGGAACTAAATAATTTCGTGTAGTTTGATGCATTATTTTTTTTCTCTAAACACTTTGCGAAGAGAATCGGATATTAGTTTTTAAGTATCTTGCCTTAAAGGTTTATTCGTAACAAATTCTTTGATATACGGTGAAATAGAAAGTAAGATGATGACGGCAATTCCGGGGAGAATATACTTCTCTATATTGTCTATTTTTAGACCCAGCCAGTACCCGAGCAACGTAATAGAAAAAATCCATAACAGTCCACCAAAAATATTATAACTCAAAAATTTGTAGTAACCCATATTTCCTACACCGGCTAGAGTTGGTGCGAAAGTACGGACAATCGGTACAAATCGTGCAATAATAATTGTTTTGGGGCCGTGTTTATCAAAAAACTTTTTCGCTTTTTCTAAATGACTTCTGTTAAATAGCAATGAGTTTTCTTTGGAAAAAACCTTTGGACCGAATTTTTTACCGATTGCATATCCAGTACTATCTCCAATAATGGCTGCACCAGACATAACTATTAGAAGAATTGTTATGTCTAAGTATCCTTCAGCTGCTAAAATTCCTGCAGTAAAAAGTAAGCTATCACCTGGAAGGAAAAACCCTACCAAAAGCCCTGTTTCTGCAAAAACAATCCCAAACAACCCTAAATACCCTACCGCTTTAATTAATTCGATTAAGTCAAACATAGTTTAATTATATCAGATTTTCGTAATTACAGTTGTGTTGTTTAGCCTTTTTGTGTAGTTGCGCGAATTTATCAAATTTGATTGCATCGCGAATTTTTTCAATAGAATCTAAGATGCTTGCTTGAAGTGCAATTAGTTCTTCAGGACTGGCGATTTTCTGCTCAATCTTGGTATTATCTTTTAAATGCCAATAGTAAGCCAGGGAAACTTTGGCTCCTAATTCGGTTTCTGCAGCCCATTGGTAAAGCCTAAGCTGGTCAACATCGCGCTTATTTTTAGTTTTAGGAGATTCGTTAGTTTTGTAATCAACTATAGCTAGACTGCCATCGGGAAGAACATCTGCTCTATCAATTCTACCTACAATCGTATACTCTTTACCTAGTTTTAATTTAAAGCCTTCTTCTATATATTTGATGTTTGGTTTGTGGTCGTATGTATCGTCAAAAACTTGTTTGATCATGGTGTGGCCTGCTGTGCGATATTTTTCTTTCTGATCCTTGTCTTTGTACCATTCATCAATCCAATGTTCTTTGTACCATTCTTCCACTTGTTCCCAAGTTGGATTTTGTCCCTGCATAAAACTTTCAGTGAACAATTGACAGACTTTATGGATTGTTTTTCCGAAACTTAAAGGCGCCGCCCCTGGCATAGGAAGTTTTAAATAAGTTTTGTATTTGTAATCTAGTGGGCAGTTTTCAAAACTAGCGATGTCAGAAAATGAAAATTTGATTGGGAGATTTTGGTAAACTTGTTTTTTACGGCCTGGTCCTGATTTTTTAGTAAAAACCACTTTACCGGTTGCTTGACTAACTTTTTCACTTGGCACTAAATTTGTTTCTTGAAGGAAAACGGAAGGTTTTTTTAGTTTCGCTCCCCCATAATCTTTTGCCCAACTTAAGTACAAATTTGTTTTAGCGCGAGTGACCGCAACATAGAAGAGTCTTCGTTCTTCTTGGAGGTGTGCATCTCCCTCTGGTAAGATGTCTTTTACTAACGCGTCAGGGATGGCAATAGAATCGTGTTTCGCTCTTGTTGGGAATCTTTGGTCTACCACATTAATTAGAAATACATAGGTAAATTCTAATCCTTTAGATGAGTGTACTGTCATTACTTTTAAGCTTTCAGGGCCAAGATTTGGGTCAAATTTGATTGCCCCCTCACTACCTGCTTTGATCTCTAAATCCAAATGATCTAAAAATGCACGAATACTTTTATCGTCGCTTTGTTCTTCAAAAAACTCAATTTTTTTGTAGAATTGATCAATTAATTCCCGATCTTCTGCATTTTGGATAGTGTCACTTTGAATTTCTTCTAAAATTCCTAAGTCAGCCAAAATATGCACAAACAGTTCCACAGCTGTTTGTTCCAATATTGCCTCTGAGTGCTTGGCAATGAGTTCAAGAAGTGAAAAAATCTTTTTTTGTGATGCTTCGCTAATGCCTTCGATCTCCTCTAGTTTACCGAGTGCTTCAAAAAGAGATAAAGTTTTTTTGTGAGTGAACTGCGTAATATGTGAAGACTCATCTGGATTTATTGCAAATTTAGGAAGCTGCATAACTCTAAATAGACTGGCAGATTCGTGGTAGTTGTCTAACAGTTTCATATAGCAGATTAGATCTGCAATTATTTTCTTTTTAAACAAACCTTTATTTGCCACAAAAGTGTAAGGAATGTTGGCGGAATTTAATCTAGGGAGAAGTTCTTCTGCAGCAGAGTTTGCGCGAATTAAAATGGCAAATTCATTCCAGCTTTTCTCAGGATTTATTTCTTTGAGCTCAATAATTTTATTGACAACACAGGTGAGTTCGCTAGAAAGATCATCTGCCTCTAAAACCTCAATATGCGCTTTGTCTTTAATCTCTTTGTTCCCAGCAATAAGTTTTTTATCGATCTTCAGCTTTGTTTCTAAACGCTCTGGATTATTGGCTTGAATAAAATTGTATGCCAAATCTAAAATTGCCTGACTGGTGCGATAGTTCTGAACTAACGTAATCTGAGTAACATCTTTGTAATCTTCTTTTAATTTTAAGATGTTTGAAACAGAAGCACCGCGGAATTTGTAAATTGATTGATCGTCATCACCTACCACGACTAGATTGTTTATAGGTTTAGCATTTTTTCCGGCAACGCCGGTGAGTAGTTTAATTAATTGATACTGCGCAAAATTGGTATCTTGAAATTCATCAACTAGAATATATTTAAATTTTTCTTGATAAATCTTGAGGATGTTTGGTCGTTTTTCGAATAAGTGGATAGCGTAATTAATTAAGTCTCCAAAATCTAAGTACTCATTATCTAGTAGTAGCTGTTGGTAAACCGCGTAAGCATTAGCAACTTCCAAAACTCGTTTGGCTTCAACCTCTTCTTCGTCGTTAGTGTGAGTTAAATTTTTTGCGTAATCTAAATATTCTTCTGGGGTGATCATTTCATCTTTACACTTTGAAAAATGTTTTAGTAAAGTCTCAATGAAACGGTCTGGACTACCCAGTGGTTTGTAGTAATCCAAATTAAATTTCTCAAAATTTTTACGAATTAAAATCCACTGCCCAACATCATCTAGTAGCTTAAAGGAATTAGCAAGACCAATGTCTAGCCCATGTTGTTCTAGGATGCGTTGGCAAAATGAGTGAAAAGTGGAAATCCAAAAATCATGATTGCCTAGTTCAGCTAACAGATCAACGCGTTCCTCCATTTCACCTGAAGCCTTATCTGTGAAGGTTAAGGCAAGAATCTCTGAAGGTTGAGCCAATTTTTGCTTTAGAAGGAAAGCTATTCGACGCGTAATCACAGTGGTCTTACCAGTGCCAGCTCCAGCAACAATTAAAAGCGGCCCACTTGCGTGGGTCACAGCTTGGAGTTGCTCTGTATTAAGACCTTCGAGGAGTGTTGACATGGGTTCTGTTATTATTCCTTGCCGCTGAAAAATCCTGCCCATTGTTTCCAAAGGTCGCCACCTTCGTCTTTGTAACGGACCCAAAACTGGGACGGATTTACGATTTGCACATTGTCATATTTCTCTAATGATAACAGATCGTTATCTCGAGTAACTAAATATTCAGCACCAGCTTCTATAGCACTTTCCAAAATTTTATTATCCTCTGGATCTCGCACTATATTAATTTGGTGACGATTTACAACCATGTTGATTTGGCTCATGAGGTCATTAATCTCTCTCTCATACTCTGGGTTTTCAATTAAGCGCCGCATAATGAGTTTGTTTTCCTGCATCGTCTGATGGTTTGCATACGCTTCAATCTCCCCTTTTCGCACTGCGTCAATGATTTGTTTCTCGTAAGAATAGTCATCTTTAATTCCATCTATAATTACATTCGTATCTAAAACTATTTTCATTTTATCTTGTTAAAAAAATTGTAAAACGATGCTCAATTATTTTTTGCGGGCGACTGTAGTTCGACTTTGAGTGCCACGACTTGGTGTTCTCCCACCACTACGACCACCTTTAATTGCCATGAGGAATCGGCGTGGATCTTCATCTAAATCAATAAAGTTGTCTGTTAATTCTTTAATTTTTGAACTTGTAGATTTACCAAAAGCAACTGTTTCGGTTAATTGACCTGTCATTTGTAAATATTCAAGTAGTGGTGCGAAGTCCCCGTCTCCGCTTGCCAGAACGACAACATCTAATTTGTTCATCTGTTTAATAATATCCATCGCAATACCGACATCCCAGTCACCTTTTTGACTACCACCGGCAAAGGTTTGAAGATCTTTTGCCTTTACTTCGAACCCTGCTTTTTCAAGTGCATCAAAAAAACTTTGTTCTTCTGGCATATCTGCTTTCACAACATAAGCAATCGCACGAATTAAACGGCGATTACCGAGAGATTCGCTTAAGACTTCATTAAAGTTCACTCGCGCTTGATAAATATTGCGAGCCGAGTAATACAAGTTTTGGACATCAACGAATATTCCTACTCGTTGATCAGGATTTCTAATTGACATGTTTTTTAGATTAATTTTTTAGCTTCTTCGGCAGCAAGTTCTGCCACTACCGCTTCTTCGAGTTGAAGAGTCGCAGCATTTTTGATGTTGCTTTGTAGCTTAGTAAAATCGTTGGCAACAACCCCCATGGTATTGCCGGCATTCTTAATATGGTTATTCAAAATACCCAGATTTTTTCCAAATTTATCGCTTTCTTGCTGAATACCAGAAACCATATGTAAAAGCTTCTCAGCCACTTCGTTTACTTGTTGTCCACGAAGTGCGATTAGGATAATTTGTAAATGATGATACAGCGTGTTTGGACTGACCATATACACTTTTTTGACACGCGCATATTCTACCGTAGGCATGTCTTCTAGCGCTTCGTGGAAAACTCCTTCACTTGGAATGTACATTAAGGCAAAGTCAAAAGTATTTTCCTGAGGCAAAATGTATTTCTTATGGATTTCATCTATGCGTTTTCTAATATCTCTAAGGAAAGCTTTGCGTAAGTTGTCTGCAGCATCTTGTTCATTTGCCTCTTTATACAAACGGAAATTTTCCATCGAAAATTTACTATCCACTGAGAGGATCTTATCTCCAACAAAAACTGCCATATCTACAACTTCACCATTACTAAATTTGTACTGACTTTTGTAAGAATTCTTGCTGAGTACTTGAGAGAGCATATTTTCCAGCATTTCTTCTCCAAAGTTACCGCGCGCTTTTGGGCTGGCAAGCACTTCTGAAAGTCTACGGATATCTGGTCCAATTTGAGACATCTCCCCAAGTTTACCTTGAAGTGCACCAATCACCTTGGCGGCATTATCGAGTCTCTCGTTAATATCCTTATTGGTGGCTGAAATAGACTTTTCCATAGAGTCTTTGGTGGCCTCAGTGCCGGTTTTAATATCTCTCATCCATTCCATCATCACTTTCATTGATTCGTTGTCTGTTGGTTTTTCGCTTGCTTTTTTCAAAGCAAGTAGCATATACAAAAGTACTCCAAATCCAGCAATTAATAGTGCAATAATAATGTATAAAAAAGTGTTCATATGGTTAAGTATACTAGACTTTGGGCTTAAAAAAAAGAGGTCAAAGATGACCTCTAGTCTGACTAATGTTCGTCTGGTTTGTAAAATAGAAACGAGCTGAAATTGCGCAAATCTTTGGGCAACATTCTGCTAATAAACTCACAGCGATGTTTTAAACCAGGAGGCATTGGTGCGATCTCTGATTGTTGACAGGTAAACCCGTTTTGCGCATTAGGCTCTATCCCAATCTCAAAAACAATTTCTTTCTTTTTTCCTTTAAGTTTTACATAATTGATACTGAGAATATAGCCGATTCTTAGGCGATGATCCCCGTTCTCTTTTGCGATAGGATTTACGTACAAAACTTCCTCCCCAACTTTAAAAGATTTAGTCATGATGCAATCCCCCTTTGTTGCCATTGTACACTAAAGCTCTATAAAAACCAAAAGCATGCCCCTCTAGAAGGCATGCTTTGGAACTTAGTCAGTTTTTGAGCTGTTTAGAGCTATTTCAATTATATCAATCTTAAAATCCTTCGCAAGGGCTATATCTGTGGATATTTATTTTTATAAAAAAACAGACCTCTCTAGAAGATCTGTTTTTTATATATTCATGGCGGACTGAACGGGACTCGAACCCGCGACCTTCCGCGTGACAGGCGGACGCTCTAACCAACTGAGCTACCAGTCCATTTTAGTACTATGCACTAAGGGACTATTTATCCTTTTATATTTTTGTGTTTGGAACCGGTGGTACCGGCGACAGGGATTGAACCTGTGACCTAAGGCTTATGAGTCCTTCGCTCTACCAACTGAGCTACGCCGGCACAAACTTTTGGTTGCGGGGCCGGGAGTCGAACCCGGAACCTCAAGGTTATGAGCCTTGCGAGCTGCCAATTGCTCTACCCCGCGTCATTGTTACATCTTTAGATACTAGGAAATTATATCACTATTACTAAAAAAATGCAAGATTTACCTGTTTAAAACACAAAACCGCTCCCTAAGGAACGGTTATGTGGATTGCTTCGAAGCAACTATCGAATTAACGACGGCGCTTCTTTGCAGCAGTCTTGCGCTTAGCAGCAGGCTTCTTAGCAACCTTGCGTTTTGCAGGACGCTTTGCAGCCTTCTTAGCGACTTTCTTAGCTGGGCGACGTTTTGCAGCTTTTTTAGCAGCTGGACGTTTTGCAGCTTTTCTCTTTTTTACGGCCATTGTGGCTAGTCTCCCTGAGACAAACTATTTTCGTTTGTCTCTTAATTTTCTACTTCTTTATCACTTGCGTGACAAAGGTTAAGTAGTACAAATATTTGTTTCTGTGTTTCTTTTCTTTAAAACTTTTTCTGTTTCTCTTTATCAAAATTTGAACTACCATTATTATAAAATTTTTCTGTGTGTATAGTCAAGTGTTGCTGTGTATAACTTTTTGTAAAAAGTTTTTTATTTTTTTATCCTGCACACTTGAAATTTCTTTTTGTAATCTTTTTCCAGAAACTTTTTTTAATAAAGCAAGATTATCAAAAATAATTTCGCAGTCTGTTTCCAAGAAGTTTAAATTATAAACTGTTGAAAATTTTAACGCTCTAATTATTCTTAAGGGATCTTCTTTAATTCTAATCAGAGGTTTACCAATAAAACGTAAATTTCTATTAAATAAATCTGTAACCCCTCCATGGAAATCCAGTAGTTCTTTAGTGATGGGCTGGTAGTATATGGCGTTGGCGGTGAAGTCCCGTCTTTTGCTGTCTTGCTTAATCGAGCCAGTAAAACTGACCTTTGGGAAGCGAGAACTCGCGTATACTTCTTTTCTAAAAGTAGCTATTTC
>CAZXPB010000006.1:0-4316 GCA_964642585.1 uncultured Candidatus Saccharibacteria bacterium | reverse complement strand
GCTTCTGTGTCTATTCGTCGAAATGTTTCGTAATCAGTAGAAAGCATTTTTAAAAAGTTCTCAATTTTTTCTTCTGTAAAGGCAGACTGCATCGATGGTATGTTGGCGGTAGTTAAAACTTCTTTTCTAAAAGTAGCTATTTCAATCTTTTCTTTTCCATTATCAGCAATTATAATTCCTAGGTTTTCGTACTTTGTTGTAATAATAAAATTATGAGGCTTCAAAAGCGCACAAACCTGTGCAGGTAGTGCGCTTGTAGCTATATCGACATCAGTAATTTTTTTGTTCAATAAAATATTTCTAACTGCTCCACCAACAAAATATGTTTTAGGAAATTGTTCTGTTAGCACTGATAAAACTTCTAAAGAAAATTTTGAAAACATTTGCTTTGGTTTTATGGATGGAAAACACCTTCACTCGTAATTCCAGTTTTACGATGAGCGTGTTTCCTAGCAATACGAATTCTGGATAGATTTTTTTGTAAAGCAGTTGCAGCAAAAGCATACTCTTCATCAGAAAGATTTTGTTCAAGCAATGTTTTTTCTGCATCTTGTTTTGCTTCCTCAGCACGAGCGAGATCAATTTCGTAAAAATGTTCTGCAGTATCTGCTAGCACCACAATTTCTTTCCCACCATTTTGGACTTGAACGAAGCCACCAGCCACATGGATATTGCTTTCACTGTCAGAAGTCTTTGCTACTAATTCACCACTTGTTAAAGTGGAAATCAATGCGACGTGCCCTGGTAATATTGTAATTTGCCCTTCTGAAGTTGGGCAAATTAAACAATCCACGTCTGCAGTAAGGACGGTTCGTTCCGGGGTGACTAATTGTAAGTGCATTTTTGCCATAATTAAGCTGTTACTTGGTCAATCCCACCCTTCATATAGAAGGCTTGTTCTGGAAGAGCGTCGTGTTTACCTTCTAAGATTTCTTTAAAACCACGGACTGTATCGGCAATACTTACGAATTGTCCAGGAGAACCTGTAAAGATTTCGGCCACGAAGAAAGGTTGGGACAGGAATCTTTGGATTTTTCGAGCACGAGCCACAATCAATTTATCTTCCTCTGGTAGTTCTTCCATACCTAAAATTGCGATAATATCTTGCAAATCACGGTAGCGTTGTAGGGTTTTTTGCACTCCCCGAGCTACATCATAGTGCTCTTGTCCCACAATATTTGGGTCAAGAATTGTAGAAGTTGAGTCTAAGGGGTCTACCGCTGGGTAAATACCCAAATCTGAAATAGCGCGAGATAGCACCACGGTTGAGTCTAAGTGAGCAAAAGTAGTCGCTGGAGCTGGGTCAGTAAGGTCATCTGCTGGCACATAAACTGCTTGAACTGAGGTAATGGAACCTTCTTTAGTTGAGGTAATTCGTTCTTGGAGTTCACCCATTTCAGTTGCAAGAGTTGGTTGATAACCTACCGCAGATGGTATACGACCAAGTAGCGCCGACACTTCAGAGCCTGCTTGTGTGAATCGGAAAATATTGTCTACGAATAGTAAAATATCCGCCTTGTTTTTATCACGGAAATATTCCGCCATAGCAAGACCAGATAGAGCAACTCGAGCACGCGCTCCAGGTGGTTCATTCATTTGTCCAAACACCATGGCCATTTTTTCAATAACACCTGATTCTTGCATTTCGTGGTAAAGGTCATTTCCTTCACGAGTACGTTCCCCTACTCCAGCAAAAACTGATAGACCACCATGAGCTTTCGCGATGTTGTTGATCAACTCTTGAATTAGTACTGTTTTACCAACACCAGCACCACCAAAGAGACCTACTTTTCCACCTTTTAGAATAGGACAGATTAGATCTACAACTTTAATACCTGTTTCTAAAATTTCGTTTCGAGTAGATTGTTCAGTAAGTTTTGGAGCTGGAGCGTGGATTGGGTAAGTTTCTGTTCCGGTTGGAGCTGGTTTCCCATCGATTGGGTCTCCTAAAACATTAAACATGCGACCTAGGGTGTCTGCGCCAACTGGTACTGAGATGGGCTTTTTGGTATTACGAACAACAGCACCGCGTTGAAGGCCATCTGTGCTAGACATAGCAATAGTTCTTACAATCCCGCCAGCTAATTGTTGTTGTACCTCTAGGGTTAATTTAGTGATCCCAGTATTGTTCCCTGCATCTAAATCAATTTCAAGTGCAGTGTACACACTTGGCATTTCGTCTGGAAAAGCAACGTCTACAACAGGACCGATAACCTGTGAAACTTTCCCATCGGTTGTATTTTGTATGTTCATAATAGTTAAGTTATTTTCTAATTACTTTCCAAGGCGATTCTACCAGCAGTGATTTCGGAAAGTTCGGTAGTAATCTTGTTTTGTCTAAGTTGGTTAAAAGTTAATGTTAAATCGTCTATTAATTCTCCGGCTGATTCAGTTGCATTCTTCATCATTACCATACGAGCACTGTGTTCTGAAGCATCACTTTCTAGAATGGCTTGATAGATTTGGCTTTCTAATACTCGAGGGAGCAAATGTTCTAGAACTTTAGAGCGGGTTGGTTCAAATATGAATTCAAAAGTATTTATTGTTTGGTGGGTAGTTAAGCTTTCAGTGCTTTTGCTCTTCTCTTCTCCCCAACTAAAAGGTAAGAGGACTTTGGCTGTCGCTTTTTGTTCAAGAGTAGAAACGAAGTGGTTATATATTATTAAAATTTTCTTATACTCCCCTGTTTTGTAGGCAGTTTGTATCATCTCAACTATTGGGAAAATATCTTTTACTTGAGCTGTAGCATCATGTTTCTTGAATTTTGCCACCAGATTTCTATTTGTCCTAACAATAGCCTCAGTTCCTTTCTTCCCAATTGTGATTATTTCCCCTATTAACTCAGGATCACCCAATTCTAATTCTTTGAGTTTATTAAACAAGTTAGCATTGAATCCACCGACAAGACCTTTGTTGGTAGTTATTAAAATTATCCCTAGTTTATTTGCTTGCGGGTGAACTGCTAGTAATGGGTTTTCGTATTTCTCAACATTACCAAGATCGCTAATGAGTTCACTAGCAAGTTCTGCATAAGTACGGCTCGCCATAGTAGCATTTTGAGCTTTTCGCATTTTTGCAGCAGATACCATTTGCATAGCCTTCGTAATCTTACGAGTGCTTTTAATGGATTTTATTCTTCTGGTTAATTCTTGTGTTGATGGCATTGTTATATTGACAGTGGTTGTAGATTACGATATAGTTTTCAAGCGTAACACGTAACATTTGAATTTAAATTTGGAGGTCGCAAATGAAACTTTTTCTTATTGTATTGGAGATTTATGCTTCAGGACTGTTGATGCATCTGGCAAACTCGGCGGGATACGTGGATTTAGCTAGGGTCGCAGGAATTTTCTTTCTTGGTGGCGGCATCGGCTTGTTGATCTATGCCTCAATCTCTGATCCCGGCAAGATTTGTTGTGCCAGAATGATTAAGCCATAGTCACAACTCCTTTTTTACTTAGCCCAGCCTTGCTTGAAACTTTCGAGCGAGGCTTTTAATTTTGCTTCAGTGTCTTCAGAAATTTCCTTCGATTCTTTAATCGCAGTCATTACTTCTTTCCCAGTTTTGTCAGCTTCCATAAATTCATAAAAATCTTTTTCAAACTGGCCAACTTTTTCAACAGGTACATCGTTCAAGAATTCATTATTTACCGCATACAGGATCACAGCTTGTTTCTCCATCGCTACTGGTTGGTATTGTGGTTGCTTTAGTAGTTCAGTGAGCCGGCGACCGAGTTCGAGTTGTGTGCGAGTTGCCTCATCAAGGTCAGAACCAAATTGAGCGAATGCTTCAAGTTCACGGAATTGAGCTAGTGAAAGTTTCAATTTTCCAGCAACTTTTTTCATCGCTTTAGTTTGCGCAGAACTTCCCACACGGGATACAGATGTTCCAACGTTTACTGCAGGGCGAACGCCTTTGTAGAACAAGTCGGCTTCAAGGAAAATTTGCCCATCTGTAATTGAAATAACGTTTGTTGGAATGTATGCTGAGATGTCGCCAGCTTGAGTTTCTATAATTGGTAGAGCAGTAATAGAGCCACCACCATTATCTTTGTTCATTTTTGCTGAACGCTCAAGCAAACGAGAATGCAAATAGAATACATCTCCAGGATAGGCTTCACGGCCAGGAGGTCTGCGAAGCAGCAAAGAAATTTCGCGGTAAGCTACTGCTTGTTTAGAAAGATCATCGTAAACGATTAATACATCTTTACCTTGATCCATGAAATATTCAGCCATAGCACAGCCAGCGTAAGGAGCTATATAGGAAAGTGCTGCAGGCTCAGAAGCTGAAGATGATACTACGATGGTGTACTCCA
>CAZXPB010000005.1:33117-37829 GCA_964642585.1 uncultured Candidatus Saccharibacteria bacterium | reverse complement strand
AGATGTGACATATCCATTCCTCCTGAGAATTGACCAAATTTTAGCTAAACAAAGAATAGCACAGGTTGAGATTTTTAAAAACCATCACTCTATGCGATAATTACTTTATGAATATTTTGAATAAATCGGATGAAGAATGGAAACAAGATTTAACTCCAGAACAGTACGCCGTTTTAAGAGAGCGTGGCACTGAAGCACCTTTTACTGGAAAGTATGTAGACAATCATGAAGACGGCATCTATAGATGCGCGGCTTGCGGCCAGCAACTGTTTAGTGCGGAGACCAAGTTTGACTCAGGATCAGGTTGGCCATCTTTTACCGACCCTACAAATTTAGAAAATATTGAGTTAAAAGAAGATAATGATCTTGGCATGGTGCGAACAGAAGTGACTTGTAAGCGCTGTGGTTCTCACATAGGCCATGTTTTTGATGATGGTCCGATGGATAAAGGTGGGAAGCGGTATTGTATTAATTCATGCGCTCTCAACTTCGATAAAGCAGAATAACTTTTTTGCATGTCCGAACTTTCAGAAATAAGAAAAGTAATTAAGCGAGCAGGGAGTAGCAAGCGAGCTAAATCAAGCGCGTGGTTTTTCAAGACAGGAAAAGGGCAATACGGATACGGAGATGTTTTTGTAGGCATTACAGTGCCCGAACAAAGAAAAATTGCGAAACGATTTTTTAATACTTTCACGCTCAAAGATACTGTTGAGCTTTTAAAAGGAAAAATCCATGAAGAAAGATTCATCGCGCTTGAAATTTTGGTGATGAAATTTGAAAATGCGATAAAGCAGAACGAAAAACGTGCGCAAAAACAAATTGTGGATCTGTATTTGAAATCTACTAAACATATCAATAATTGGGATTTGGTAGATACATCTGCACCTTACATATTGGGTGAGTATTTATTGAGCCATCCGCGCCAAGCTTTAAAGCAGCTCGCAAAGTCAAACAGTTTGTGGGAAAGACGAATCGCTATTGTTTCCACAATGCGACTAATTGCGAATAATGAATTTGCAGACACTTTCAAAGTTTCAAAACTTTTACTTTCAGATAATCATGACTTGATTCACAAAGCAGTCGGATGGATGCTGCGCGAAGTGGGGAAGCGCGACATGAAAGTGCTCAAAAAGTTTTTGAAAGAAAATATTTCGGACCTTCCCCGTACTACTTTGCGTTACGCTATTGAACGATTTCCAGAACCAGAACGCAAAAAATTCTTAGCATTGTAGAAATCATAAAACAAAAAACCACCTTTGCAGGTGGTTTTTTGTTGTTGCTTTGTCTGTTTTGTGACTTCAAGGCACCTCTTGACATTAATTAAATTATACCAGCATATATTTGGCTGTCAAGTTTTTGGTGGACCCAAGGGGGATCGAACCCCTAAGGCAACCATGTCAAGAGGTGCTCTGCCACCAGGACTGGGCCCATGCCAAAAATTATTACACAGTCATACTCAAGAAAACTTAAAGTTTGAACCCCCAAACATGCTATAATTATTTTTATGAATGACCTACAAGAAGTATTTAATCGTATTCGCGAAACTCGTACGAAATCAAAAGAGATTCGAAAAATGTATCAAGATTCCTTGATTGCTAATCAAGAATATCAGGAAGTGAAAGATAAATTAGAAGAGTTAAAAATTAGGAAGAAACAAATAGAAGCTCAAATTCAAGAAGATCAAACCGCAGATTTTCAAAAACTTGACGCATACAAAATGCACGTCAAAAACGATTTAGAGATGCTTTCTGACCTAGCTTTAAACAAGCTTGTGTCCGGAGAAACTGTAGAAGTGGTAGATGAGGCCGGAAGCAAATACGAACCACTTTTTACAGTCAAATTTAAAAAAGCTTAAATGGAAAAACTCCGCACCTTACAACAACTGCGTCTATTGGTGCGGAGTTTTGCTATTGCCTCAGAGCAACAAATTGGCTTGCGCGCAAATGGTTGGCGCCTCAAGCCTATGAAGTCACAGTGGGGAAGTTGTAATAGTAAAGGAGTCATTGCCATCAACACTCGGTTAATGTATCTTCCGGAACGACTTGTTGCCTATATTGTGCATCATGAAGTCGTGCATTTAAAAATCCACAGCCACGACAGAAGTTTTCGTGCGGCTGTGGAATTAATGTTTCCCGACAGATTAATTTTAGATAAGCAACTTCGCTCTTTCGCGAAGATCCTTAGAGAGAAAATATAGTTTTATTGACTCACTGAGAACATTGTCATAACAGCAATACCGTTTTTCATCACCGCAACATCTTTTGCGGTATCAAACTTTTTATCTCCGTCATCAACTCGAAGCATGGCAATGTATTTACTTCCTGATTTGAGAGTGGCTTTTATCTCAAGATCTTGTTTTGCGCCAATCCCCAAAAGCCCACTTGTGCCAATGATAGCTCCAGCTTTTCCTTTGCTATCAACTTCATGGATACTGATGAAGCCCGGTTTTTCTAGAAAGGCATTATCTATAGTAACAGAGCTGCCGGAAACCTGAGTGCTAACTGCAACTGTATCTGCAGTAGGGACTGTTGGATTATTATCTGGAGAGTCACCTGGGACATCGCCAATGAAGTTTGCATCTGGGTTTGCTGTTTGCTCTGTTCCTGAATTTATTTCGGGAGCAACCGCTTTATTTTGGGAAATGTACCAGTACACTCCGCCTGCAATCACAATGAGGGCAATGATCGCAATCACATACTTTTGTTTCATATATTTTTGGTTAATTCTGTACTTAGTATATCAAAAAAAGCCACTATTGACAAATAAGTGATTTTTTGCTATAATACGTAAAAATAAATAAATGGAGGTGATGTATGCCATCACATGAAATAGGAGCGGAGGACTACGAATGTCCTCGTTGTTTCAACAACGCTTTCCCTTGTGCTTGCTACAAAGATTTTGTGCCACACAAGGGCAAACGTCGGGCTACGAAAGCTTTTTCCGAAATTGAAGTAATTGAAAAATCACTTCGGAAAGAATTAAACACTCTGATCGGCCGTATCAAGCGGAAGTTCAGAGAAAACCCCTTGAGAGCAAGGGATGGGCGCCTCACATACGAGGTGCTTGCAGACGGAACTAAAAAAATCCGTCGCTGGAAGTTCAACCAGTTAATTGAACGAAACGTTCTTGTGGAGCTTACTCCTCAGGAACAAGAGATCTTGGCGAAGTTGTTACAGACTTCGCCTTTTTTTATGCTAAAATTAGAGTATGACTATTGGAATTGAAGCAGAACGAGCAAATACTTCAGCAAAAACTGGAGTGGAACAATATGCAAAAGAGCTTATTTTGCATCTGGCTGAAATAGATACCAAAAATGATTATATTTTGTACTTAAGAACCCAGCCAGAAGACTGGTTTTTAAAACTACCAAAAAATTTCACCTTGAAAGTACTCCCGTTTCCAATTTATTGGACCCAAATTAGATTGTCTTTGGAGATGCTTTTTCACGCGCCAGATGTGCTCTTTGTTCCAGCATCCACGCTGCCACTTATTCATCCTCGAAGTGTATACACAGAACACGATGTTGCGTGGATATACTATCCTGAAATTTTCACGTTTAGCCAAAGATGGTTTCATAAAATTTTCTCTTGGCTTGCGCGGAAGTCTTCCACTAAAATTATTTCTATTTCTAATTCAACAAAAAAAGATTTAGTAAATGTGTACAATGTTAATCCAGAAAAAATTGTAGTTGTGCATCACGGGTACACAGAAACAGAGCACAGTGTAAATAATCTTTCTAAAGAAGTAGAAGATCAGTTGCCAGAGAAATACGCATTGTTTCTCTCAACACTGCAGCCAAGAAAAAATCTTGAATTCTTAATTGATGCTTTTAGAGAACTAAAAACTGAACATCCCGAACTTCCCCATAAATTAGTCGTAGTGGGAAAACCTGGCTGGAAGTTTGAGAGTATTATCGAGAAAATCAATGGCAATAAAGATATTGTTACATATCTTGGTCATATTTCCGATTCAGACCGCTGGCCGGTGTATGCAAAAGCAGATATGTTCATTCATCCAAGTTTGTATGAAGGGTTTGGAATGTGGATTTTAGAAGCGTTTGAGTGTGGTGTTCCTGTAGCGGTGTCTAATAACTCCTCACTTCCAGAAGTTGGTGGGGAAGCAGCGTTGTATTTTGATCCCACCAGCAAAGAAGAAATTAAAGCAGTAATGTTAAAAGTGTTAACTAATGAAACTTTGCGCCAGGAATTGATTAGCAAAGGCAAAGAAAGATTAAAAGAATTTGGCTGGAAGAAGTGCGCACAAGAGACTTTAAATGTTCTTGAAGATGCTAGACAATAGTTTTGCAGAAAAATATATATACAAACTTATTGCCGTACTCACAGTTTGGCAATTTTTGAGTGTTGGCCTTATGGCAGTTGGCACTTGGCCAATGAGCGTAGCAATTGTAAATACAGTACTCTTAGCGCTATTTTTGGTTTTTGCTAAACCATTTCACAGTGTACTGTTGCTGCTGCTTTCAATTCCATTTTTTGTAATCCTACCAAATCCAGTTTTAGCGAATTTCCCAATGTGGCGTGTGCTGTTTGCTTTGCTGTTTGTTGTTTGGTTCATTCGGTTACTGGTTTCCCAACGCGCGTGGCTTCAGAAATTGTTTACTCCTGATCGAAAAAAAGTTTTCAGTTCAGCTTTATCAAGATTGAATTCCCGCCTCATGCCTTGGGATAAAATTGTTGTTCTATTTTTATTGTTGG